>NZ_CAJOJM010000001.1:0-76611 GCF_905234905.1 Methanobrevibacter sp. UBA188
TTGGATTTGGTTTTGAAAAGTGTTTGATATATATCTGAAGTTGAACAGGTCTTGTTTTGTAAAATCCTTGATGTTAATGTAAAAAACAATCCATTAAATTAAACTTAAAAAATCTTCTTTTAATTTAATCGACTTTAACGTTAATTATTCTGCAGTCAATATATGTGTGAAAAATAGTTTAGTTCCAGGCAGAGTTTTAGGAAAAACGGGTTGGATATTATGGGTTCTTAATTATGATTTTTCTGCCTGGAAGTGATATGTAACATCGAATGTGTTAATCAAATGTTACATATGTTAAAGATGCATTACCTCATATATAAATATTTTGTTTTTAATTTTATCATTAAAAAACTTGTATAATCATCATAAATTAAAAAATAATAGTTAATAGTTATGTATTATATTTAGATAAATTAAATATATCTAATTTTTGAAAATTACAGTTATATTTTCTATTTTAATATTTTTAAATAAATTTAAATGAATTAATATAAAATAGTAAAGTTTATATACTATGTAATGTAAGGTTAACATAAGTAATTATATTTTAACATAATTGCTTAAGTACTTAAATACTTTTTGCAAAAATGAATTAATTTGTGGATTACTATGAGAACCATGATTAAATATTTAAGGCAAGAGCTCAAAATGAGCCAAAAAGAACTTGGGGACAAAGTTGGTGTAACCCGTCAAACCATTAATGCGCTGGAAAATGGTAGATATAATCCATCTTTATTTTTAGCTTATGAAATAACCCAAGTTTTCAATAAAATAATGTTCAAAGGTGATCGAGAGAAATATTTCATCATGGAAGAGATATTTATCTTCGATGATGACTATTATTAGGTGATAAAATGATTTTAGACATATATAAGGATGCATTTGAGTATTCAGCTCAAGACTGGAAAACATTATTGATATTAGGTGTGATTTGTTTATTCAGTGTATTATTGTTACCAATTTTCTTAATTACTGGATATAATTACAGAGTTATTAATAATGCGGTGCACGGGGTTATCAATGGAAGAGATCCTCTGCCAAAATTTGATGAAATTGTAAATATGTTTGTTGATGGAATAAAAGTCGCAATTGTCCAAATTGCATATGTGATTGTGCCTGCAATAATATTTTTAATATTCATGTTTGGTGCATCATATGCCGGCGATGTTGCAGCTGTTGCATTGATGATTATAGGATGCTTGATTACATTGGTTGTTGGCGTAGTGGCATGTTTAATGAATCAAATGGCATTATGTCATATGGCATATAATGATGGTGAATTATCAAAAGCATTTGCATTAAAAGAAATAAAAGGAGTCATTGATGATATCGGCTGGTTTAATTGTATTCTAACCTATTTGGGATTAATAATCATAACTGTTGTCATTTCATCTGTTGTAACTGCAATTGTTGGATCAATATTCACAGTATTGGGGATGTCCGGATTCTTGATAGATGCTACCCTGGGAGGAGGAATACTCTTTTTAGGAATGTTGCTTAATGTAGTAGTGTCCATGTTTATTATTGGTCCATATTTGAGCATATTCAATGCAAGATCAATTGGATTATTGTATACTATGCAAATAGGTAATTCACCTGATGTTGTTGAAGAGTAAATATCTTCAACGACATAACTTTTGAGTTTTGCATGTTACTTTAGATGTTATCAATAATCGGACATAATCATGTCTGTTACATTACAGTAATTGAAGGATATTGTCCTTCAATAGGTTATGGATTGATATATGGAATGTTTTAAACATTCCGCTTTTCTTTTTTTTAATTTTGTGGGGGGTTGTATTATGGTAGACTATGTTATCGAAACAAATAACTTGTCAAAAATATATTACAAAAATAAGGTTGTAAATTCAGTAGATATGCATGTTGAAAAAGGTAAGATTTACGGGCTTTTGGGCAAAAATGGTGCTGGAAAGACTACAACAATGTGCATGCTTTTAAATCTCACATATCCAAGTGAAGGGGATATACTTCTATTTGGAAAGAATGTTAATAATCATTCAAATGAAATCTATTCAAATATAGGTTCCATTATAGAAACTCCAGGTTTTTACGAAAATCTGACAGCATTTGAGAACTTAAAAATCATTTCTAAAATAAGGGGAGATTTCAACCCTCATAACATTAATTCAGTTCTTCAAATGGTAAACTTGGATAATGACAAATCAAAAAAATTTAAGGATTTTTCATTAGGTATGAAGCAGCGTTTGGGAATAGCTGCAGCTATTATGCATAGTCCGGAATTGCTGATTTTGGATGAACCAATAAATGGTCTTGATCCGTTTGGTATTAAAGAGATTAGAACACTTCTTAAGAGATTGTCTCATGAATTCGGAATAACGATACTTATTTCATCACATATTCTAAGTGAAATAGAAAACATTGCGGACGTTATTGGATTTATGGATAACGGAATTTTGATTGAGGAAATTTCAAAGGAGGAATTATATGCTCGATTGGACAAATTTGTAGAATTTGAAGTATCAAACATTGATTTGGCTATTGATATATTTAAAAAATTGGAGCTTAAGGAAAATAAGGATTACGCCGTTAAAGGGGATATGCTTTGTTTGTACACTCATTTAAACTTGAGAGATAAATTCAATGCATTATTCGTTAAAGCTGGAATTGATGTTAAAAAGGTAAATCTTCGTGAAGAAAATCTGGAGGATTTTTTCACACGATTTGTTTCAAATAATTGAGGTGATTTGATGTTTACTTTTATTGAAATGGAATTCTTAAAACTTAAAAGATCAAAAATATTTTTGTTGAGTTTAATGGGGGCTATTCTCCCTCCATTTTTAATGTTCATTGCCGTAACATCATTTGATGAAGGACAGACTTTTGAGGCATTGTTTACTAATGTGAATATGTATATGTCAGCAATGTTTGCAGTCATGATATTTGCAATAATCATCTCTTACCTTTTTGGCAGGGAATACAATGAACATACTCTAAAGACTATGCTGACAATACCTGTATCCAGGTCAAAGTTTTTATTGAGCAAATACGTCATGTTTTTAGTTTGGATTGTGATTTTGACAATAGTTACAAGCATATCAACTCTAATATTTGGTTTTATTGCAGGCCTTGACGGATTTAGTTTAAGCCTATTTGCCAAATGTTTTGCACAGCTTCTTTATGCTAATGTACTGTTGTTTTTAACATTCTCACCATTTGTATTCATATCATTATTCATTACTAATATGGTTCCTGCAATGGTCGGCGGTGCCGCTTTAGCATTGGTGAATCTAATGGTTTACGGTCAAAACTGGGCACCGTTTGTTCCTTGGGTATGCCCATATTTAATCGCATCTGGTGAAATAGCACAATATGGTGTAAGCATTACTGTATCTTATGCAATAATTTTAGTTACTTTCTTAATTGGGTTGGTTATTTCACATAGCTACTTCATTAAAACTGATGTTACATTGTAGGGTTATTTTCCAAATGCTCTCTGAATTAACTTAAATATTAAGTCAATTAAAATAATACTGGAGGTGATATGGTGGATAATTATGAAAACCAAAAGTTTTGCCAATCATGTGCGATGCCGTTAACCGATGAACTTTTCGCAACCAATGCGGACGGTTCAAAAAATGAAGATTACTGCATGTACTGTTTTAAGGATGGGGAATTCACTTCAGACATGTCCATGGAAGAAATGATGAATTTCTGCATTGAAAAAATGGTTGAGGTCCATCCGGAAATTGATAAGGATGAAGCAAGTGCAATGATGAGAGAAGTATTTCCCAAACTAAAAAGATGGGCGAATGATTAATTATTCGTCTCACTTTTTTCTTTTTCTTTTTAAATTTTAAGTATTATTAATTTATAATATTATATCATGTGTTCAATAGTAGGTTTACAAGGAAATTTTAAAGGTAATGATATAATTAAAATGTTAAAAACCTCAAAAAATAGGGGTCCTGATTCATCAGGCGTTTTTTTGGATGAAATTCACACTGACATTAATTTGGATGATTTTTCAGATGATAATGACTATTCAATAGCTTTTGGTCATAATTTACTTTCTATTTATGATTTGGATGACCGAATTTCAAAACCTCAGCCTACAAGAAATGACAATCTTGTTTTGGTTTTCAACGGTGAAATATACAATTTCCACACAATTCGAAATTTGCTTAAAAAAGTTGGCGTTACTGCTGAGATAACTTCTGATGCTGATGCACTGCTTTATTTGATTGATAGCTATAACAAAGGAGATTTGGTTAATGCCATCCAACTTGCAACACGCCTAATAGATGGGGACTATGCCTTTGCAGTATATGATGGTGAAAACTTGGCACTTGTTCGTGATCCTTTAGGAGTAAAACCACTATTTTATTCAAGAAACGGCAATAATTTTGGATTTGCATCATCAGCCCTTTCACTTAAGGAAGTAGGATTCAGTGACATTAACACATTGAAACCTGAACACATACTCTTTAATGGAGAAGATATATCTCCAGCACAGCATCTTTGGGAAAAGATTCAGGATGGGGATGTTGCTAAAATAGACAAAATGTTAAAGTTAAGTGTCGTTAAAAGAGTTGAAGGATTAACTGAGGTGGGCGTAATATTTTCCGGAGGCATTGACAGTTCATATTTGGCACTGCTTTTAAAAGAGATTTCTGAAAATGTTCCCCTTAAAATTAAACTCTATGCAGTTGGTGTTGAAGGTTCAAAAGATGTTGAAGCGGCAATTTACGCTTCAAAATTCCTGAATTTGGACTTGGAAATCTGTGAAGTAAATGAAAATATGATAAGGGACGCCCTGCCGAGTGTTGTAAAGGCCATTGGTGATGATAATCTGATGAAAGTTGGTGTTGGACTGACCACTTACTTTGCCACCAAATTAGTTGCCAAAGATGGCATAAAGGTAGCAATTTCCGGCCAGGGTGCCGATGAGCTATTTGGAGGATACAAAAGATATCTTCAAAACTTCGTTGATGGGAGCCTAAATTGGACATTGAGGGAAGACATGTCAAACATGTATCATGTAAATCTTGAACGGGATGATGCATGTTCAATGATTAATTCGGTTGAATTGAGATTGCCGTTTTTAGATAAGAAACTGGTGGAACTGGTATTGAATATTCCGGATAATAAAAAAATAGTTTCAATGCATGATGATATGAGAAAAAGTATCTTGAGAAAAATAGCTTTTGAAGAGGGACTTGACTACGAAATAGCTTACAGACCTAAAAAAGCAGCCCAATATGGAACGGGCATTGATAAGATTTTAAGAAAGAAAATAGTTAAAGACACGGATATTTCACAATATTTGAATTAATTAAATTTTACATAAATTTATTTTTTTAGATATTTTAATCTTTAACTTTATTAATATTAAAAAACATAATAAATATATTATTAATTATTAGGAGTTTTTATTTATGACAATCGAAAAAGATGCAGAAGATATTATAGAAAAATTCTCAAAGATTTTAGAAGATATTCCTGATTCTGATGAAACATGGTATATTACCGATAATTTAAATTTAACACGTAAAGATGAATCTCATGAAAAAAATCCTGAAAAAATATTAAGGAATGCAAGAATAGATAAGGAAGGAAATCTTGTAGTTAAAAGAGCAGATTGGACTAATTAAGAGTGATTTATATGAGAATGAACTTAGTTCTAGAACTTCTGGATGTTCCAGGGCAGTTAGTTAAAGTGTTGGAACCGATTGGCAGTCTTGGTGCAAATTTGGTAACTGTAATTCATAAAAGGGACTATAAAACTGAAAACGGCAAGGTTCCTGTTCAACTCACATTGGAAGGTGAATTTGAAGACCTTAAAAATGTCGTCAAAAGATTTGAGGACTTGGGTATCACAATTACTGAAATGGATGATGTTGTTTTAAAAGAAAAAATAAGTACAATCTTTTTCGGACATATTATTGATAACGATTTAAGAGACACAATGGATAAAATCAATGCTTTAGATGGTGTTTTAATTGTTGGATGCGAAATTAAATTGGATGGTGAAGATAAATCTACTGCATTATTGAATATTGAAGCAGACATTGGTCTTAAACAGATAGTATTTGATAAAATTGCAGAAATTGCAGAAGAAAAAGAGATACTTGTTATTAATGAGGTTTAGTGATTATTATGGATGAATGTAAAGTTATTATAATGGGATTTGGATCAGTTGGTCAGGGTGTGGCCAATGCACTTTCCATGAAAAAAGATTTAATTAAAGAAAAAACTGGAGTAACTGTTAAAGTGGTTGCTGCAGCTGATTCATCTTCATCTGCAATTTCACAAGATGGACTGGATGAAGAATTACTTGTGCAAACTAAAAAAGAAAATGGAAAGTTATCAGCATATCCTGAATTCGGGTCTGATTTGAATGGTGCAGATGTGTTGGACGCTGTTGAATATGATTGTCTTATTGAAGCAACTCCTACAAATATCGTTGATGCAGAACCTGCATTTTCACTAACACTTAAGGCTTTTGAACAAGGAAAAGATGTGGTAACATCAAATAAAGGACATTTAGCACTCAAATTTAAGGAAGTAGTTGGTGCTGCTGAAAAAGCAGGTGTCCAATTCAGATATGAGGCCAGTGTTGGCGGTGCAATGCCAATTATCAATCTGGCAAAGGAAACAATTTCTTCATGTGGTATCAAATCAATTAAAGGTATTTTGAACGGTACAACAAATTATATCTTATCAAGGATGACTGCAGAAGGTTCAGATTATGAAGTTATCCTAAAAGAATCTCAGGAATTGGGAATAGCTGAAACCGATCCTACACAGGATGTTGAAGGTATTGATGCAGCTTGTAAAACCGTAATCTTGGCAAATTCCCTTTTAGGAATTGATGCCACATATAGTGATGTTAAAGTCATAGGTATTTCAAGCATCAATTCACAGGCTATTGATTTGGCTAAAAAAGATGATTATTTAATTAAACTGATAGCTGAGGTATCTAAAGATAATTTACAAGTATCTCCACGTTTAGTTAAAAGAGGAAGCTCTTATGATGTAAGTGGTACTTTAAACATGGCTACAATCACAACTGATTTGGCTGATGAAGTATCAGTAATTGGACTTGGAGCAGGTTCTCTAGAAACTGCTTCTGCGATGTTGACTGATTTAATTAGTATTTTAAAAAATAAAAACTAATTAAAATTTTTTTTACTTTTTTTTGATAATATGAAATATGTAATTTTTATTCCAGATGGATCAAGTGATTATCCTGTAGATGAATTAGATGGTAAAACTCCTTTGCAAGTGGCAAATACTCCAAACATTGATAAATTAGCTCAAATGGGCTATGGTGGATTTACAAATAATGTTCCTGAACAATATACTCCAGGCTCTGATGTGGCCAATATGAGTATTTTCGGATATAATCCTGCAGACTACTATACCGGTCGTGGACCTCTTGAGGCAGGCAGTGAAGGCATTCCGACAACACCTGAAGATGTAATATTCAGATGCAATACAATATTCAGTGAAAATGATGCAATGGATGACTTTAATGCAGGCCATATCACAACTGAAGAAGCAGATGTGTTGATGAAAGGTTTAAATGAGTATTTCACTGAAAAATACCCTGATTTCAAAGGCAAATTTTACACTGGCGTAAGTTACAGACATTTGTTTATATATTCCTGTGACAGCATAGAAGATGCAGAAATATTGTCCGGCATTAAAACAATGCCTCCTCATGATATTTCAGGTGAAAAATTAGCCGATAATCTATTTGGGGACTGTGAACTTGCTCAGGAAATTCAATCAATAATGTTTGAAGCAAGACAATATCTTGAAAACCATGAAATTAACCAACAAAGAGAAATTCCAGCTAATATGATATGGTTGTGGGGACAAGGCGTAACTCCAAGCCTACCTAACTTTGAAGAGACTTATGGAATCACAGCTTCAGTTATTACTGGTGTGGACTTGTTGAAAGGTATAGGAAACTTTGCAGGTATGAACATTGTTGATGTGCCTGGAGCTACCGGATACTTTGATACAGATTATAAGGCAAAAGGCGAGTACGGAATCGAAGCCTTGAAGCAAACAGATTTATTGTTGATTCATATAGAAGCTCCTGATGAAGCTGGTCATGCTCAAAATACTGAAGAAAAAGTCAAAGCAATAGAAAGAATTGATGAGTTTATTGTCGGTCCTATTATCGAAAGCTTAAAAGGCGGAGAATTTAGGGGAGCAATTTTACCTGACCATCCGACTCCAATCAGTGTTGGAACTCACACTCGTGATAATGTGCCTATTATCATCTTTGATTCTGAAAGAGATGGTGATGAATGTGAATCATTTGATGAAGAAGGTGTTAAAAAAGGTTCATTGGAATTTAAGAAAGGTCATTTCTTAGTTCAAAGATTAATTGATGGAGATTATTAAAATGAAAGTATTGTTAGTCAATGGTAGTCCTAATAAAAATGGCTGTACTTATACAGCTTTAACAGAAATTGAGAAAACCTTAAAAACTCATGATATTGAAACAGAAATATTTTGGATTAAAACAAAACCTATAACAGGTTGTATTGCTTGTATGAAATGTGGTGAAAAAGGAGAATGTACTTTTGACAATGATGTTGTAAATGAATTTGTAAAAAAAGCATATGATGCAGATGCATTCGTATTTGGTTCACCTGTTTATTATGCCGGTGCCAATGGATCTATGACCTCATTTTTAGACAGGGCATTTTATTCAAACTCTCATGGTGCGGGAGGAGAAGCGTTCAAACACAAACCTGGTGCAGTAGTATGTTCTGCAAGACGTGCAGGTACAACTGCAACCTATGATCAGTTAATAAAATATCTGGGAATTAGCCAAATGCCGATAATCTCTTCATTTTATTGGAATATGGTGCATGGAAACACTCCTGAAGAAGTCATGCAGGATGAGGAAGGTTTAGGAACAATGAGGCAATTGGCCCATAATATGGCATTTTTCCTAAAGTGTATTGAAGCGGGTGAGGAGAAAGGTTTAGCCATAACTGAAGAAGAAAAACCTCGTACAAACTTTATCCGATAAAATTATGAACATTTTTAAAACTCCTGAAGGTTATCTGTATACAAATAAGGCATTACTCTACTTGTTTCTGCCTTTGTTGGTAGAATATGCTTTAGAGTTTTTTGTAGGCTTGGCAGATTCAATAATGGTGGCTTCACTTGGTGAAGCAGCTATTTCAGGAGTTTCTCTTGTTGATTTTTTAATTCAACTTCTTATTTTTTCATTTTCAGCTCTTGCAACTGGTGGAGCTGTTGTAGCTGGACAATATCTTGGCGACAAACAGATAGATAAGGCGCAAAATTCTGCAACTCAACTTGTCTGGTTTTCAACAATTTTATCTTTCGTTTTAATGATTTTAGTAATGATTCTAAGGCATTTTCTAATCGGGTTATTGTTTGGTCAAATTGAAGCGGATGTATGGAATAATGCTGACATGTATCTGTATATCGTTGCATTGTCAATTCCATTCATCGCAATATATAATGCCGGAGCAGCTATTTTTAGAACAACCAATAATGCAGTTTTTCCAATGAAGGTCATGATTATCTGTGATGTTTTAAATGTTTTGGGTAATGCCTTTTGCATTTATTATCTTGGGTGGGATGTACGTGGTGTAGCTATTCCAACAGTAATGGCACGTGTCCTGGCAGCGCTTTTAATATTGTACTTTGTCCTTGATGAAAATTACAGATTGCATATTAAAAGGACATTCAGACATAAATTCGATACTAAAATACTTAAAAAAGTATTGATGGTAGGTGTTCCATATGGTATTGAAAATGGTTTGTTTCAACTGGGCAGGGTGTTGGTTTTAAGTTTGGTTTCAACTTTTGGAACAATGGCGATAGCTGCAAACTCTGTCGGTTATGCAATAGGAATATTTTCGGTACTGCCCGGTTTTGCAATTAATTTGGGACTTACTGCAGTAATATCAAATTGCGTTGGGGCAGATGATTATCAGCAGGCAAAATATTATAATAGGAAATGCTTGATTTTGGTTGTCCTATCTCATATTGTAATTAATTTGGTGATATTTGCAATGTTGCCTTTGATTTTGGGAATTTATAATCTGTCTGCCCAGACTGCAGCAATGGTAACTGAAATGGTTATTTGGCATGGAATTTTTGCAATTATAATATGGCCATTGTCATTTACACTGCCTGCAACATTCAGGGGAGCTGGAGATTCAAAATCAGTAATGTATATAAGTTTGGCAGTAATGTTTACATGTAGAATTGCCTTATCTTATGTTATAGCAGATTGGATGGGCATTGGAGTATTTGGAACATGGATAGCGATGTTTATTGATTGGTATGTGAGGGCAGGAATTTACATTTACCGATATTTCTCAAATAAATGGATGGAATACCGGGTGGTTTAAATGAAATCTAAAATCTTATATAAAAATACACATATAATTAGTAAAAAACAACTTCAAGATTTGTTCTTGTAGGTGATGGTCTTAGGGTCATTTTTCCTGAAAGTTGGTAATATGAATTAAAATTCCATGAATATTCGGATTTGAAAAGCCAGATAATGCAAATGCAATGTTCATAACCGAATTGTGGGCATAGGTGATTAGATGATTGATAATGAAGACATATTCAATAAGGTAGTGAGTTTGGTAAATTTGAATGACGCACACTTTAAAGTGATTGTAGACAATCAAAATTTGCTTTTAAAAAATCAGGAAATATTGTCAAAGCAGCTTAAGGAAATAAATGAAAAATTGGATAAGATTATGGAATAGGTGTTTCAATTGGTTTTATTTAGAGGAGATGTCAAGTGTAAGAGCTTACAAAGGCGCACATCCATTAGCGTTATTCTTCCCTCTGACAATATCCATTTCTTAAATGATGCTGAAGAAATCGTTCCGCAGCCATACAAAACATTATACTTCCTTCATGGATTGTATGGCAGTGATGATATAGTCCTTGCAAACACTTCCATTCAGAAATTTGCAGAGGATAATGGGATAGCTATTGTGATTCCCTGTGGAGAAAATAGCTTTTATGTCGATCATGAGAAATCTCATGCATATTATGGTGAATATGTTGGTCAGGAACTTTTGGATATTACTCGAAACATTTTTCCATTGTCTCACAGGCGTGAAGATACTTTCATAGCAGGTTTTTCAATGGGAGGTTATGGAGCTATCCGCAACGGTTTAAAATATTGGGATAACTTCTCAAAAATTGGAATGATTTCTGCTGCTCTTATTACAGATGATATTGTAAATTACACTGATGACGATAATGTATTGCGTTCAAAAGATTTCTATGAATCAATTTTTGGAGATTTAAATAAAATTAAAAGTTCGGATAAGAATCCAAAACATTTGATTGATAACTGCAGGGACATTCCGGATATCTATATGGCATGTGGTGTTGATGACTTTTTATATGGAAAAAATGTTGATTTTCATGAATTTTTAAAGTCTAGGGAAATTGATGCCACATTTGTTGAAGCTGAAGGGGAACATACCTGGGAGTTCTGTGACAAATATCTTAAAGAATTTATTAAAACATTGCTGTAATGTTTTCAGGTGGTGATAAAATGGTAAAGTTGTGTCCTAAGTGTGGAGCTGAATTAACTGAAGTGATTGGTGGCTATTTGTGCCATGAATGTGGTGGAGGAATGTTTAGCGAAGATGAGGTCATATGTGTTAAGTGCCCAACTTGCGGTAGTGAATTGGGAGATTTGGCCGATGAGTATTATTGCTATAATTGTGGCAGATCAGTCAGCAAGGATAATGCAGAATGTGGTAAAAGCATTACATTCGACGATAATCATGATTATGGGGAGCCTGACTATGATTCAATGGTGAACAATGGTGATGAAATTTGTCTAAACTGCACATATTGGAGTGTAAGTCCTTACGGGCGTGCTCATGGGATGTATTGCAGACGAGGCAACGGTCAGACTGAACCGACTGATTCCTGCTATGATTTCGTACAATCAACTTCCTTTGCAAGCTATGGTAATGAAGGTCAATATCAGTTTAATGAAACGGATAGAGATATTTCAAATAAATTATATAGTTGGCGAAACAGCAGGTAAAAAGAGTTATTAACTGTTTAATTTCTGATTGTTTTTTTAGGATATTGAAATTTTTATATATTTCAGGTTAATTTTGCTTGTTTATAAGTGAATATGAATTTTATTAAATTTTTATATATCATGAAAAACTAAAATTATAGTATAATTAATGGAGAGGATTTAACTGACAAAGTACATTATTATAACTGGTGGGGTAGTTAGTTCCATAGGTAAAGGTATAACTTCAGCATCTATGGGTAGAATTTTAAGATCATATGGTTTAAAAGTTTCTGCTATTAAGATAGACCCTTATTTAAACTGGGATTCAGGAACACTCAATCCATATCAACACGGTGAAGTCTTTGTAACTCATGATGGTATGGAAACCGACCTGGATTTGGGTCACTATGAAAGATTTTTGGATGTTGAACTTGATGGAATGGCTAATATTACAACTGGTAAAGTTTATGAATCTGTTATTGCTAAAGAAAGAGAAGGAGGATACTTGGGAGAATGTGTCCAAGTAATTCCACATATTACCAACAGAATTAAAGAAATGATTAGAGAAAATTCTGAAAGCTCTGATTATGATGTAGTGCTAGTTGAACTTGGAGGTACTGTTGGAGATATTGAAAGTCAACCTTTCCTTGAAGCTTTAAGACAACTAAGAAATGAGGAAGGCAGACAAAATGTTATGTTTGTCCATGTTACATTTATTCCCTACCTAAATGCAGCTGGAGAATTCAAAACAAAACCAACCCAACATTCCACTAAAGAATTGAGAAGTGTCGGTATAAATCCTGATGTTATTGTCTGCAGATCACAAGTGCATATTGATGATGCATTGCTTGGAAAAGTTGCTCACTTTTGTGATGTGGATGCAAGTGCTGTTGTAAATACTCCTGATGCTGGTACAATCTATGAAGTGCCTTTGGTCTTGGAAGATAAAAACATCGGTGAGTTAATTGTAAATAGAATTGGTTTAGATATTGACCCTGATTCATCCAAATTGGATGAATGGAGAGAAATAGTTAAATCCCTTAGAACCACTGAACCTGAAGTTACCATAGGTATTGTTGGGAAATATGTTGAACTTGAGGATTCATACATCAGTATTCGCGAATCATTGCTTCATGCAGCTGCAAGCATTGGCGTAAAAGCCAATATCAAATACTTAAGTTCTGATGTTGAAGAATTGGATCAAAAAGCTTTAAATGAATTTGATGGTATTTTAATTCCTGGAGGATTCGGAGAACGTGGATTTGAAGGAAAATTAGATGCCGTTGATTATGCAATTGAAAATAATGTTCCATTATTTGGAATATGTCTTGGTATGCAATCCATTGTAACTCAATTTGCAAGAAGGAACGGTTATCCTAATGCCAACAGTTCTGAATTTGATGAAAATTTGGAATTCCCAGTTATTGATATGATGGAAGAGCAAAAGAAAATCAAAAACATGGGTGGAACAATGCGTTTAGGATCTTATGATTGTAAAATCATTGAAGGAACTAAAACTCATGATGCATATGGTGAAATCGATATTGAAGAACGTCACAGACACAGATATGAGTTTAACAATGATTTCAGAGATGACCTACAAGAAAAAGGTTTAATTATTTCAGGAACTAGTCCTGATGACTTTTTAGTAGAGATTGTTGAACTTCCAAATCATCCATGGGCTATTGGTTGCCAATTCCATCCTGAATTCAAATCAAGACCTAATAGGCCACACCCATTATTCAAATCATTTTTAGAAGCTATTTATGAGCATTCTAAAAATTAATTTTTTTTATTTTTTTATCAATTTAATGAACTAAAATCAATTTTGCAAGCTTATTTTCTATCTAATTAATATTATAGTTCGTATAATACTATAATTATGAATTTTAGTCTAATATGCTTATTTCAAATATCAATTACGGTGCTATTTTGCATTATGGCTGCAATTTTTGATGTAAAAGATGGTATTATTCCCAACTGGTTGACAAGATTTCTTTTGATTTTTGGATTTATATCTAATTTAATTTTGTCGCTGTTTTCATCTAACATTAAATACATTTTAGCTTCAATTATTTCAGTAGTTATAACTTACTTCATCACTTATATGATGTGGCAATTGAATATATGGGGTGGTGGTGATGTAAAATTATTCACTGGAATATCTTCAGTAATACCATTCGGTACCAATGTTGACTTTTTGGATATTTTTCCCCAATTGTCCATATATCCGTTTTCGTTTAGTGTTGTCTTAAACAGTATCTTGGTATCATTTCCATTTCTAATAATCTTTGTAACCTATTTGATATTTAAAAACAATATTTTCAAAGAAAATAAGGATTTTCTATTCAATTTACTTAATATTAACAGTGTAAAATATCTGATTGAATCCACCCTCAATAAAATGATTCCTGTAAAGGATATATGTGAAGGCGCAATTGTTAATGAATATTATTTCAATAATGAGCATATTTGTCATTTAATAAATGAAATTGGGGGTAACTTGAAGGTCTATAAAAATGAACATGATTCGTATTATAAATATTATTTTAAATCACAAAGTGCAGGTGGAATAACTGAAAAGGAAATGTATCTGCTAAAAATTATGAATGCTCAGGGATTTATTTCTGATGAAATTTCAGTTAAGATTTCATTTCCATTTGCGCCGGCAATTCTTTTTGGTCTGATGGTTGCAGTTATTTACGGAGATATAATAATGTTGTTTACAAAAAATATTTTTTTGGTGGTTTGAATGATTGGGGAAAATCACGGTCAGGTATCTTTAGAGTATTTGTTGATTTTTACAATTTCTTTAATTATTTTGATTGCATTTACTATGCCCTTAGTAAATAAAAGTATGGAAACAACATTGGATGTTTCTGATTCTCTAAAAATCAAATCTGATTTGTCAAAAATCGCTTCAGCTATCAAAACGGTCTATGGAGAGGGTCAAGGATCAAAACAAACGGTCAATGTTTATGTACCACAATCAGTTAAGGTAAATTTTGAAAGTAAATATCTGTCTTGCAATTTAAAGCTTAAGGATAAATCGAATAAATATATTAAGGTTCCTTATAAGTCAAATCTTGAATCTTCTTCATTAACTCTTAAAAAGGGTAAAAATTCTGTTGTTGTCGAATGGCCTGCAGGTAGTGAAAACATGTTTGTTAGTGTATGATTTTGCATGATTCTATCAAAAGTTATTTTAATAGCGTTATTTAAAATATAATCTATAATGTTAAATGGCGTGTGAATTATGGATATTATAACTTCAATTATTTATATCATTTTATTTGTTATAATGATGATATTTGTCTTTTCTATTGGTATGATTAGAAAATACATGCCAAAAAAGGAAATTCTTTTAGTTATTCTTGTAGCTTTTTTAATCGGATCAATTGGAGGTGCATTTTTCCTGGAACCTATCTATCAGGAAGTGCCTTCGGTTATGACCGCTGTTGAAAGGAATATGCCTAATAATGAAGAGACATTATATTTGGATTTATCTTCTTCAAATGATTTGGCTGAACTAGAAAATAATCTGTCTCATACTGACGGTTTTAAATCATATAATGAAGAAAGTGTTTCGATATCTCTGTGGAGTTTTAGTGATACTGAAAAGTCCTATTTTGAAGAGATAGTTGGAAACATTGATGATCACTATAAGAATTATACTGTAAACTCTTCTGGAAAGATTACTATTTATCTTGCAGATAATTATTCTGCGTCCAATGCTTTGAAATCTTTTTCAGATTGGTATAAGTTAGTATATGGAGATACATTATCTTATGCACAAGTACATTCCAAATTGGTAATCGATGCATCACATTTGGATGAATTTGAGAAAAACTTGCTTGCCAGAGGTATTGTTGCAAGTAAGATGGAAGGTCCAATTCAGAGTAGTATTGACAATGCAAATGCATCAATGGTTTCAGATACCAGTTTCGTATTATTCACTGGAGCAATAGGAATTTTCGTTGCAGTACTTGGAATTTATTTCGATTCATTTGTTGTATATTATAGAAGACTTAGAAAATTCTTAAGGACTAAACAAAAACGGTAATTTTATGAAAGTTGCTATTTTATTTTCTGGTGGAAAAGATAGTACTATGGCATTGTATTATGCATTAAAGGAGGAAGAAGATGTTAAATATCTTCTTTCCATGAAATCCGTTAATGATGAATCTTACATGTTTCATGTCCCAAACATTCACATCACTGATTTGCTTGCAGAGGCGCTTGATATTCCTATCATTTCTGCGGTGACTCAAGGTGTTAAAGAAGAAGAACTTGAAGATTTAAAAAGAGAATTTGAAAATCTTAAAAGTTTGGGTGTTGAAGCCATATACACCGGGGCACTTTATTCTGTTTATCAAAAATCCAGAATCGAAAGACTGGGGGATGAAGTTGGCCTAAAGATCATTTCACCATATTGGCATGTAAATGAACTCGAATATATGCGAGAAATTGTTTCTCTGGGATTTAAGATTATTATTTCAGGTGTAGCTGCTTGGGGTTTGGATGAATCTTGGTTGGGACGAATCATTGACGATAAAGCCATTGATGAGTTGGTTAAACTAAATGAAAAATATCAGGTCAACATTGCCTTTGAAGGTGGTGAGGCCGAAACATTAGCTATAGATGGTCCTATTTTTAAAAAAAGAGTTAAAATATTAAATGATAAAAAAGAATGGCATCTTGACAGTGGTGTTTATATTATTGAAGATGCAATTCTTGAAGAAAAGTGATTACAAGTTAATCTCTTTTAAAAATTCATTAATTTCTTTGCTGTAGCTTTCCAAATCGCTTTCGTTGATAATTAGTTTATCTGAAAGTGCAATCACATTACCGATTCCAAAGTCCAATTCCATTTGGTCTCTTTTTGCAAATTCCTTGTAGTCTTTAGAATCATCTTCTCTCATCCTGTTTTGCAATCTTTTAAAACGTAATGTGGGATTTGCAAAGATTGAAAGAATAATGAAATCATCAAAGTTTTCCTTAAACATTTCCACTTCGTGATGGCTTCTAATTCCATCGACAACAATGGCATTTTCAATGCCTTCCTTTTCAAGTTGTTTAATTTTTTTGATGGTAAGTTCTGAAACTATATATTCGCCCTTTTCTTTTCTAAGATTTTTGGCAGTTTCTTTAGTACTTTCACCTCTTTTTTTAGCTTCCTCTCTTATTATATCTCCCATACTTACAATAATGGCTCCTCTTTCGGTAGCCATATCAGAAACTAAACCCTTTCCAGATCCAGGTAACCCTGAAATTCCCATAACTTGCATTCTTATTCACTCTTTAATTTTTATTTGTTGTAATGATTCTTTAAGGTTTTCTTCATTGTCAAATTCATTAACTATGTTTATCAGGACTTGCTTATCCTGAGTTTTTAAGTCTTCAGCAATTTTTGTCATATATGGTATGGCTCTAACGATATTGTCCATAATTGATACGTCTGACATCTTTGATGTTCTTGAAAGTGGATTTAAATCGATTGTAATGATGTTCTTGCCTGATTTTTTTAGTATTTCTGCTCTGTCACCATCTTCAAGAGGAACCAAAACGGTGTCTGATGAATATATTCCTGTCTTGCTTGCTGAAGCTCTATTGTTTTTAATATCGTCAATATATTCGATATCATCATCCAAAGTGCCTAAAATATCATTATATCCATGGTCCTTGTATAGTTTTGTCAATAATCTTATACGTTCATCAGTTCTGTAAAATAAGTTAATTTCAATTTTAGCATCAATGCTTTGCGCCAATTCAATTAGTTCATCACAGGCAAGAGCAGATGCATTACCATTGACGGAAATAACAGGATTATTTGATAAAAGTAGGGCAGCTACGGCAACATACATTGCCCTTTTTGCAGGGTATGTAGTTTTTTCTCCAATCAAATAATCAAAAGCTTCTCCTCTTCCATGTGCAATCATTCCAGAATCTGCAAGGTAGCCTTTCTGTGAAGCTTTAACTATTTTGTCTCTTAAAAGCAATGACTCATAACGGGGGTGAGATTTTGGTATCATTTTAAATCAATCCTCATTTGGGCAAGATATCCTAAAAATGTTGTTATCAGTAAAGTTATTATAATCATTGAAGTAATATGAAATGGATAATCTCCAATTATTGGATTATTTACATTAGGTATAATAAAAAATATGTAATCTAGAATCATATTCACTATTATAAATACTATTCCTGCAAGTAAACCTTCAACAACCTCATTTTCGTTAATATTTCGAATGTAGAGTATTCCGAAAAATCCGGTTATGATAATTATGAGTATTGGAACCATAATATTGACATATGGGAGGTTATTATTAAAAATTGGATTGAAAATATTTGTTAAAAAATATGTTAAAAACCATATTAATGCTCCAAATATTATCGCTAATTTTAATTTCATATTAATTAAACCTTAAAATAACTATCAATAGTATCTTTGATTTAGAAATATTAAATACTTTTCTAAGTTAATCTAAAGTCTATTTAAAAAAAGTGTTGGGATGGTTAGGTAGATAATTATGTAATTATCCACCTAACTACTTGTTTTTTACAAGCTTTTAGAGAAATGAATTTTAAAATTTGGCTGTTTAATCTATCTCTCGGCTACATTGTAGCCAAGTAATACTTTATACATTCAAGTATATAAACTTATTTGAATTTTATTAAAATTCAAGTATACTTTACTAATAACCTATATATTCTTTGATTTACTAAAATTAAATTGACCATGTATAATGAGGAACAAGAAAATTATTATCAAAGAATGTTATCTAACTCCATTTCTTCAATGTATCCGTCAGAAGAAGCTAAAAAAAGAGCTAGAAGAAAATCCCCACTTTATTTTGATGATTTAAAAGAAAAATTATTAGTAAAATATGGTGGAAAAAAAGTAACTGATATTAAAAATTCAGAAATAATTTCCACAGATTATGGGGAGACTTTGAAGATAACAACAAAAGAAAAGATTAATTTCGATATTGTTGATAATGATTTTAAAAATCAGATGAACCATAATCTGAAATTGCTTCCAAAAATTGGCATTAAAAAAGAACAAAACCTCAAAAATCAAGGTTATGACACAATAGAATCACTTAAAAAACATGATACATACTGTAATGTAGCATCTAAATTTTTGGATAGCATCGAAGATATGTCATTCCATGATGTGATGAATTTGCTTGACCGCAATAAGTACTCCCGTAAATGCAGAGATAATCTGATAAAATGCGTCAGTCTTACAGATTGCGAAAACTTCAAATTCATGGACATAGAAACAAAAGGTCTTTCAAATGTGCCTGTAATCCTAATAGGAGTTGCTGAAATAAAAAATGATAACATTATAACTTCACAATATTTTTTAAGGGATTATGGTGAGGAACCTGTAATTCTGGAAGCTTATCTGTCACATTTGGATGAAGATTCTGTTCATGTGACTTTCAATGGAAAAAGTTTTGATGTACCATTTATTAATAATAGATGCATATATAATAGAATTAATGCCAACCTTGATTTGGCTCATATAGATTTGATGTATTTTGCAAAAAATTTATGGAAAGATGAATTGCCAAATTGCAAACTTCAAACAATTGAAAGGGAGTTTTTTGGCATTGAACGGGAAGACGATGTTCCTGGCCAATATATTCCCGGATATTATGATACTTATTTATCCAAAAACAATATTGGTCCTATTGTGCCCATTATAGAACACAACAGGCAGGATATTGTTTCACTAGCATCTTTTTTGGAGAAAATGTATAAGGATGTAAATTAAAATGGGACTTTTTGATAGATTTAAGAAAAATGATAAAAAAGAACGCAAAGCCATTTCAAAAGATGATGTGGAAATTGAAGAAGATCAACTGTTATTGCAAAAAATAGCCACAACAAACAAGGACAGGTACGAACGGGCAGCAGCTGCAGATCAAATAACTAATCAGTATGTTGCATTGGACATGGCTAAAAATGTAAAGGATAGGGCAATCAGATTAATTGCAGCAAATAAACTCACAGATGAAAATTTACTGTGGGATGCGGCTGAAAACTCAAAATTCTTTGATGTAAGGAGTTTTGCATACGAAAGACTGGGCGAAAACAACAAGTCAATTGCCGAAATTGTAATAAATACAAAGAAAAATCAACATGTGGATGAAATATTTGAAAAGGTCGTTGATGAGGAAACCCTTAAATGGATTGCTATTGAAGCTGACGACAAACGATATAGGAATGAAGCAGTAAGTAAAATAGAGTCCCGAGAAGTTCTGCAGGATTTGATCTTTAAGGCTAATGATAATGATATTAAAAAAGCAGCAATCAATAAAGATAACTTTGATGATGAAAATGTCCTTGAAGAAATTGCAATTTCTCAAAAGGATGAAGGTGTCAAAACTGCAGCCATTAACAAAATCACTGACAGTGAAAAATTAGCAAATATAGCTAAAAATGAAGACAATGCAAAAATCCGTTCACTTATTTTTGAAAAGATAGATAATCCAGAAATATTAAAGGACATAGTTTTAAACTCCGACAAATCTGATGTACGTCTGGATTTGGTCCCAAAATTGGATGATGAAGAATTACTTACACAAATAGCCTTAAATGACCCTGATAAAATTGTCAGAAGCGAAGCTGTTAAGAAAATTAGTAATGAAGATGATTTGTTGAAGATTATTAAAAATGATGATGACAGGTTCGTTCGCCAAATTGCGGTAAACAATATTAAAAGTCCTCAAATATTAATAAACATAGCATTAACTGATGATGATCAATTTGTAAGAAATCATGCAATTAAAAATCCAAATCTAGTTGATGAAGGCGATTATTTGGAAATAGTAATCAATTCGACTCATGAAGATGTGGCCAGTGAAGCCATGAAACACATTCATGATGAAAAATCATTTATTAAAATCCTGAACGAAGCAAAATTGGAAAATATCAGAAAGGACACATTGGATAATATTGATGATTTGGAAACATTGATAAAAATCGTTTTAGCCAATAAAGATGAGGAATTTTCACTTAAGGCCTTAAATAAAATCAATGTTGAAAGTTGTCTGATAAAAATATATGAGCAGGGAATTTCCGAAAACATTTCAGTCAGGGCAGTTTCCAAAGTCAGAAATCAGAAATTTTTAACAAAAATAGTTAAAAATGAGCCTCAATGGAGAGTTCGTGAAGCCGCTGTAAAACATATTGTAAGTAAAAAGGTTTTAAAAGAAGTTTCAATCAATGATGAAAATGAATATGTAAGAAATGTTGCAAAAAAGAGGATGAATCTATAAGTAGAATTCAACTTCTTTTCTTTCGCTGTTGGCCTTTTCAAATTCAGGTTTTTTAGCTTCAAATGCATCTCCTGAAAATGAGCGTGCATTTTCACCACAAATGCTGATGCATGCGGTACATCTGCTGCAGAGGTCTAAGTTTGTTGAAATAGGGTCATCGTCCGGAATTGCCTTTTCAGGACAAATTGAAACACAATCATAACAGAATGCACAGGTTGTTTCATCGCAGCTGATTTCAAACGGCAGCTGTTTGTAATCGACATAAGGTCTGTTTCCTGGAATTTCACTTTCAAGACTTTTTCCGCTTTTTATTTTTTCAATGCATTTTTTTGAAAAGTCATCAATTTTTTCAATGTCTGCACTGTCAGGTCTTCCCAATGCAACCCCCTCAAAAATGGAATGGTGGCTGATGGTTGTTGCAGCCGCAATGACATCAAAATTATTTTCTTTTAACAAATCGGTTAATTCAAGCAATGCATCAGTAACATGAGCGTTTCCGTAGTTTGCAATAGCAATTGCTTTAGTATTATTTCCTTTTAGTTTTTCTAATCTTTCACGACCGCTTTTTGGGATTCTGCCTGCAAAAACGGGCATTCCTACAATAGTGATGGCGTCTTGCGGAAATTCTTTTTCGCCATTGAAATTCAACAGGTCATAACTTTCACTACCATCATCAAAATTACTTGCAATCTGTTCCACTACTTTTTTAGTTGTATTGGATGGGCTAAAATATACTTTAACAATTTTTGACATACTCTCACCTGATATTAATTATATTTTTCATACAACTTAATGATTTTTAAATCAATAGAAACTATTTAATAATATTAAATTTAAAAAATAATTTGGTGATACGATGGAATTAATGAGAGAGCTTTCTTTAGCACCTGGTGTATCAGGTTCTGAAGAGGAAATAGCTAATATAATTACACGTGAATTAAATGATGTTGCTGATAAAATCGAAACTGACAGTATGGGAAACTTAATTGCCACTAAAAAAGGTGAAAAAAAGGCTCCTAGTATTATGTTAGCAGCACACATGGACGAAATTGGTCTAATGGTAAGATATATTGATGATAACGGATTTATTAAATTTTCAAATATTGGTGGAATAAACGATCAAATGTTAATGAACCAAACCGTAACAGTTCATTCATCAGTTGGCGAACCGATTGTTGGAGTAATTGGATCTAAACCACCTCACGTTACCAAACCTGAAGAAAGAAACAAAGTTGTTAAATCTGACGACATGTTTATTGATATTGGTGCTAAAGATAAGGAAGATGCAGAAAAAATGGTCAGAATAGGAGATAAAATGACCTTCAACGCATTATTCGAAGAGTATCCAAACAACTTAATCATGGGTAAGGCATTAGACAACCGTGTAGGATGTTATGTAATGATGGAAGTTTTAAAAAGGGTTGAAACCAGAGCTACTGTTTATGGTGTTGGAACCGTACAGGAAGAAGTAGGTCTTAAAGGAGCTAAAACTTCTGCATTTAGATTAAACCCTGATTTGGCTATTGCACTTGATGTTACATTATCAGGTGACCACCCTGGAATCAAACCTGAAGAGGCACCTGTAGTGATGGGTAAAGGTCCGGCTATTATTTTAGCAGATGCAAGCGGAAGGGGAATTTTAACCCAACAATCAATTAAGGACATGTTAATCGAAGCTGGGGATGAAAATGACATTCCATATCAACTTGAAGTAAGTGATGGTGGAACTACTGATGGAACTGCAATTCACTTAACTCGTGAAGGAATTCCTACTGGTGTTTTATCTGTTCCTACTCGTTATATCCACACTCCAGTAAGTGTATGTAGTATGGATGATATTGAATCAACTATTCAATTGATTACTGAAGCTATAAATAAATTATAGCTATTTTTTCTTTTTTTTTGATTAAATTAAACATATATTGTTTTATTTAAATCTGTCGTCTGATTTTTGTGATTTTGCTTTTTTGTGTTTGGTTTCAAACCAGCCTATCTTTAGCTCATCAATAGTGTCTTCATATAATTGGGGTACATAGGGTTTGATGTCAAGCAGTGGTGTTCCATCCAAAATGTCAACATTTTCAACATGTATCGTGTTTCCTTCAACTGCATTGACTTTAACAACACTCATTCCAATACGATTTGGCCTTTTGGGAGATCTTGTAGCGAATACTCCATGTGTATCATTATCCATAAACGGTTTTACTTCAAGCATGTAACCTTCTACTTTATGAAGCAGGTAAATCAAATGGATGTGTGAAAAATCTTCAAGGTCTTTTAGACCATCAGCATATTTGTCTTTAATTTCTATTGTTCCTTTTATTCCTTTTGCCCCAGTAGGTTGAATGGGCATTCCTTCAATTTCACTAAATTCGGTATGGATTGTACCGATTGATTCCATTTCGATATTCATAATTATTATTTTCGTTTTGATTTGTAATATAATTTTCTGGTTGAATTTTATTAATTTTATGAATTTCGATAAAATAACTTTTAACAAATTATATGATTTCTATTTTTAATAAATTTACTTATAAATTTTTATTTTTATTTTTTATTCTTTAATAATTCTAATTATAATAAATTAAACTTTTTAATTTGTTTTATAAATGAGTTAATATAATTTTATATCGATATGAAGTATTTTCGGTAATCGATTTTAAATGCCTTATTTCATAGAAAAAACGAAACATTTATATACAATTCGATACAACTTAGTATTGTCAAAAACATATTGATGTGAAATTATGAAATTAAGTGCTAGAAATCAATTAAATGGAAAAATTACTAATGTTGAAAAAGGAGCTGTTATGGCTAATGTTAAAATTGAAATCAGTGAACCTGGTGTTATTACTGCTGTGATTACTAAAGAGTCTGCTGAGAAATTAGGTTTATCTGAAGGTGATGATGTAACTGCTATCATCAAATCTACTGAAGTTATAATTGGAAAATAAGTTTAGGAATTAGGATTAAATTCCTAATAATCCTAATAATATAGAAATAATAAATATAATTATTGCGGCTTTAAACAATGTTTTAAAGCCTTTTACCACTGCATAAATTATTAGAAATAGTATTAATATTCTAATAATATTCATTACCATTTTAACCTCCTGCGAGGATTGTTTTAGTTCCCTCTTCGGAAATTTCCTCTTTTTTAAATTCAACCTCATATTTTACGGTTTCAATTACTTCTTTTAATGCATCAAGGGTTTCTGCCCTGTGTGCACCTAAAACCGCAACAAGGAATAACATGTCTCCAGTATAGAATTCACCAATGTAGTGAACGACTGAAATTTCGTGAACATTATATTTAATTTTAGCATTATCTACAATCTTTTCAATTTCTGATTTTGTTTTTTCTTTATCAGGTGTTGTTAGAATAAGCTTTTTTAAGTTCATGTTCTCTTCTTTTCCACGTACAATTCCTTCAAATGTGAAAATTGCACCGGAATAATCTATTTTGCTACTTTTTTTCAATTCGTCTATTAAATCTGCTGTTGTTACTTTGTCTTCTTTTGCTTCGATTACACGTACAACCATTTTATCTCTCCATTAGTTAATAGGATTTTATAATATAAATAACTATTGTTATATATCACTGATTTCCTTTTCAGATAAGTTTTTCAACCTTTCAATGCCGTTAATTTCTGAAAGTACATCGGCAGTTGCTTTTGGAACTAACTCTTGCCAATTTTCATCTTTTAAAATTCTGCGCCTAACTTCAGTTCCCGAAAGGTGTAATCTGTCATAGAGTGGGGGTTGTCTGACTTCAAATCCTTCTTCAGCAAACAATTGCTTTACCAAAGGATTTCCAGAATAAACAATTGAAAATGGTGGAGTCATCATTTTAACATGGGATGGCCAGATTGCATTGAAATTGATATCTTCCATAGGTATGATATAATATCTTTTCGGGTCAATATTCATTTCGGCCAGTGCCTGGCTCATCATGACAATTCTCTCACCTGCAGTAAAGGGATCTTTAAGCTCATGGCTTAATTGAGCGCTTCCGATTCCAATAATGATTTCATCCACTTCTTCCAGAATCTTGTCAATAACCTGAAGATGTCCGTTATGGACAGGTTGCATTCTTCCAATTAAAATTCCTCGAATATTATCCATGATATCCTCCGTTAAGGTTCCATTGAATCTAAACAGTTTATGAAATTTGTTGCTGTTTGCTGTTTTTGTGTTAGTGAATCTGTAATTGATGTTTCCATTAATGCTGTTGGAATGCCTTTTTTGGCAATTGGTTTTGTTACCTTTTCAGGGCTTGTTCCTTCACTAAATTCATAATCCACCAAATTGACGTCTTTTGATAATTTTGAAATATAAGAATTCATCTTATCAGTCTTATTGGATAATGAGAATATGAAATTAGAATACTCGTAATCAGGATTGATTTCATGAACGTCAACAACTAGGAAAGGATTGTCTTTTGCAATATTGTTTACAACAAATTTATTTGCCAGAAGTTCCCCTGCAGGACGTGTATCATCACGTGAAGTCAAATTATCATTAACTTTCACATAATAGACTACGAATTTTTTTGTAAGATTTTTATCCTCACTATGTGTTATATTGTGAATGGTTTTATTGATTGCTTCATGGATTTCATGTTCTCTTGAATGAACTCCTAGAATAACCCCTACAGTATCATTAGACGATGCATTGCCTGCAACAATCTTATATACTGTTCCATTTACATTATGTCCAACTTCAGTAACATTATAATAGTTTCCATTTGTTTCCTCATGGGAAGTAAAGACAATAGCAAGATTAAATATAACAATAGTGATTAGAACTATCAATAATAGTTCATATTGAAGTTTCTTGTTCATATTTTTAACCTAAGAATATTTTTACATTACTTTTTATTCTTTTTAATAAAAATACTTTTTTAGTAAACCAAACTTTATAAAACAGTATTTACTAAATAATAATATAAATTATGGAGTTTACATAATGGAAAAGAAAAATATTATTTTAATTGCAGTAGTTATTATAGCAATCGTTGCAGTTGCGGCAGCTATATTTTCTACTAATTTAACTGGTGGATCTGGAAAAAGCATAATTGGGGAATCTACTCAATTTAAAAATTCATTCATGGAAGGTTCTTTTTCAGGAGACGTTAAATTAGCAAATAACTCTTCAAAATACATGCAGTCATATGAAGATAAAAAACACAATATCACATACAACATCTCAACTGTTGACAATTCAACTGCTTTGATGGATATTTATTATCTTCAGGGAGTTATGAATCCTGAACACCGTTCATACAATGGAAATGATTGGAATATTTACTTCTCCCAAGCTATTGAAGGAAATAACTCAAACAACACATTATCAATCGTAATCTGTCAATGTCAAAAAGATAAACAAGGTTATCTGGTCTATATGATTATCGGATCTAAAACAGATGTAAATACATCTTCACTAAATGTTTACGGAGATGTTTACAAAGGATATGTCGAACCGTTACTCAAATCTTTAACCTTGAAAGAAAGCAAAAACGTTCCGACTATTAACGAAGAATTCGGCCTATCATCTAGTGAGTTCGCTCAACAGATGGAACTTGTAAAACAGTATAAGGCTGGAAATACTTCCGCATTGAACCAACAATCTTAAGAGGCGTCAGGTTAAATGAAAATTACAGTTTTTCATGCAGATGAATGCGACAGAAAAAAATGCACATCCATCAAAATGGAGAAAATGGGCAAATGTAGGTTGGTTTATAACATAAATAAAATACCTTCCGGAGCCATCGTATTGAATCCATATGCTGAAAAAGCTGTATCCTATGAAGACTATAGATATGTTCAAAGAAGAGGAATTGTGGGGCTTGACTGTTCCTGGAACGAAGTTTCAAGCTCTAAAAAATTCTTTTCTCTTTCAAAATATCATCGTTCATTACCTTTTTTGATAGCAACCAATCCTGTTAATTATGGGAAACCATGCATTTTATCAACTGTTGAAGCTATTTCAGCTACACTGTACATTACTCGCTTTAAGGATGAAGCTCGTGAATTGATGGATGGTTTTAAATGGGGTCATACATTTTTGGAACTCAATCATGATTTGCTTGAAGCATATAGTGAAGTTGACAGCAGTGCTGAAGTTGTAAAAATTCAAAATGAATTCCTTTCGGAATCCTGATAAATATCACCTATTTTTTTCATACTTTTTTATATTTTTTATACAAAATGAGTCATTCCTCAAGAATCAAACAAAATACTTATTTTTTTTTAAAAAATAATTAATTTTGAGCCTCCTTTTAAATAAAAAACTTAAAATATTTATATGTCATGATATAATAGTATTATTTAATAAATCTAAATTATAGTGATTAAATGAATTATGTTGTTCTTGCAGTTCTTTTTATTCTATCTGGTTTTTTCATGAAATATTCCGATGACTTATATGATGAGAAACATGATTTGGTTTTTTCAACATTTTTCGGCATTTTATGTGCTATTGCATCTGTTGCAGCTACAGTATACAATACTGGGGCAGCATATATTTTTATTTCTATCCTAATAGGCAATCTCATAGCTTTAAAAGTAGATGGAATCCATCATATTATTACTTTGATTGTTTTTTTAGCAGTGCTGTTGGTTGTAGGAATTCCTGATTTGAGTTTAGTTATTTTGCTGATATGTATTTTAACCATTTTGGCTGATGAAGTATGTCATGAAATAATTCCAAAAAAGACTGAAAACGGGTTTTTAAATTTATTTTTCGAATACCGGTTTTTGATGAAGATTGTAGTATTATTGCTTGCTGTTTGTGGAGTATTTGATATTTGGGTCTTTGTTTGCTTTATTTTATTTGATTTGTCCTACGCTGGAGCAGGTATTGTTTTTGAAAAATTCAATTAAAAAAGTCTGTAAAATTTGGGGTAGATGTTGTAAAGATGTTATGAAACATAACTATCGTTTCACATCAATGATTTTTTTAAAAAAAGGTTAATGAGAGATAAACTCTCATTTTTTAATTTTTTTATCCTTTAACCTGAACGTCAGGACAAAAACAATAGCCATCAGGACAGCCGTTACCAGCATTACGAATGCCATTGAATCCTGAATAACAGTATCTGCAATATTAATGACAGTACTGTTCTCTGATTTAATATCGTCTACATTCCCTACTTTTTCGAAGTAATCAAAGATGTCTTGATGTACTTGTTCATTTCCTGAATATTCCGGTGCGTAGGTATCGACTCCATTAGCAATGCCTCCCATTACTCCGAGAATTAGAATTATTCCGATAATTGCTGTACCCATTGATTCACCTAATGTCTGACCGGTTGTAGTAATGCCTGATGCGTTATTTTGATTTTCATCCGGAATATTGATTAATGCAATATCAGTACTTAAAGCCATTATGAAACCAATTCCAGATCCCAATATGAACATTCCAGGCATTAAATTCAGCATTGTTGTATTTATTTTAAATTGATAACTTAAAATCACACATCCGATGATTGCTATTATGCTTCCAATTGCCATAAGTGACTTGTGATTCAATTTTTCAGTTAAACTTGGAGCTATCGCTGCAAAAATAAGCAAACCTACAGTCAAAGGAAGTGTGGTCAAACCGGTATTGAATGCATTTAAATTTAATACAGTTTGCATAAACAGGGAAACTACAAATAATCCTCCTCCCATTACAATATAACTCAATAATATAATGGTCGAGCCAACACGTAAATTTTTGTCTTTAAATAAGTCCATATCAAGTAATGGCACTTTACCTTTTCTTTTTCTTTTGATTTCAAACAATGCAAATACTGCTAAGGCAATTACGCCTAAAATAATTACAACTATGCTGGTGGTGGCATCCTCACTCAACATCAAAATACCGAGAACAAATAAAATAAGGCCTATAAATGAAATTATGGCGCCGGTAATATCCAAATCTCTTTTGGATTCTGTAGGTTCGAAATCAGGTATTTTATTTCGCATTGCTAAAATAATGATAACGATTAGTAGTTCACTTGCAAACCCATATCTCCAACTGAGAAATGTTGTCATGATTCCTCCGAAAAGTGGGCCGACAGCGGCTGAAAGTGCGGCCATTACACTCTCAATTGCCAAAGCAAATGTGCGTCTTTCTCCGGAATATGTTCCACTTATTATGGAAACGGTTGCAGGTGTCATTAATGCCCCTGCAAGACCTTCTATCACTGCCCATCCGATAAATAACATTGTATCACTTTGACTTATTGCTGCAATGAATGTACCGATACCATAAAGTACAGCACCGATTAAAAACAGTCTCTTTTTACCAACTATATCTTGAAGTTTGGTACTTAACAGCATGAATGCTGCAGTTATGAGGGTATAAAATGCCATGGTCATTTGGATGGTACTTACAGTAGTATTCAAATCAGCAACAACCTGGGAAATACTAACGTTCATGAATGTAGAATCCAAAGTTATAATAAATGAAGCACAGGCCACTAATATTAGTGGAATCCAAGAGTGCTCCCTAATAGTTTCATTCATTAATTAATCCTCCAATATATTGTCTCTAATATAATTATATGTATAGAGATACCTTCAATCAATTTATATCTCATTGTGTGTTATTTTTCTTTTTGTTGTTTTATATAATTTTCATAAAAAAATTAGATGAAGATATCCTTAAAAAAGCAAGAATTATCGAAAAAATCAATCAATTGCTAATTATATGTCAAATACAAATCTCTTAATGTAATGGAGAAAGTTGCCATAAACAATGATTTAAAAGTCTTGAAATAGCAATTGAAAGGGGATATAAAAACAATTATCCAATGATTGAATTCTTACAGGTGATTATATTAATCACGTATTTGATAAAAAAATAGATGATTGTAGATTGAATCTACAATATTAAAACTTGTTTTTCATTTCAGCCAAATGGTCTTTGTTTTTCATTTCATGTCTTTTTTCGGCTAATATTTCCATTCCTGCAAATACCAAACCGGTTAAAACAAATGTCAAATGAAGTGCTATTCTCCAGAATTCAACATTTGGATCGACTGTTGTTGTTGCATTTAAAAAGTCCTGAAGCAATTCAATCAGGGATATTGCCACTACTGAACCGATAATCTTAAGTTTAAGACCTGAAAAATCCAAACGTCCCATCCATGAAGGGCGGTCTCTGTGCTTTTCTGCAACATCTATCTTTGATATGAAATTTTCATAGCCTGAAAATGCTACAATGACCACTAAATTTGCGACCAGAGTCAAGTCCAGCAATTCTAAAACATGAACAATCCATTCGTCATCAGTCAATGTGTTCATTATCTGGATAAAGTGGATTACGTCCCCTATGAATTTCCATAATATTAAAAACAGTACTAAAATTAATATTATATACATTGGGGATAAAATCCATCTGCTTGCAAACAGCAGTTTTTCAGCTTTGTCTTCTAGCCAGTGTCTGTTGTCTTTCAGTGAAATAGTGTCCTCCTCCTATAGGTATTTTATATTCAGGCTCTCATTACCTGATTTTACATAATCTTTAAGTTCCTTTTCAATTTCCAGAATATTGTTGTTGTATATCAAGTTGTTTGAAAGATTTTCAAATTTTAGATTTTCAACTTTAACAACTGCATTTTCATTATATATGATAAATGAATCTTCATGCTCTCTTTTGATTATGAATTGTGATGATTTGATATGTGATTTGCCGTTTTCAAGGAATATCAAATTGTTGTTAAAGCTGTCTCTTGTAAATCTGCATTTTTCAATTATCAACTCGCTGCTTTCATTATCATTTTGAAATATTATGTTGGAATACTTGTTTGAAATGTTATTTAGAGATTTGCAATTTTTCATCCAAACAATTGAGTCATTGAATAGAACGCTTCCCTGTTTAAACGCTTTGTTTTCTTTAAACCTGCATTCATCAAGTGAAACATTTCCCTCATTATTTAGGACTCCTCCATTTTTAGCGACGTTTGATTTAAAACAGCAATTGTTCAAATCTAAAATCTTTTTGTTGTCGATTGCACCGCCATTTCCAATGGCTGAATTGTATAAAAAATTGCAGTCAGTCAGTTTCAAATTTCCACAATTGCCTATTGCACCTCCATTATCGGAATTTGCAATGTTCTTGTTGAAATTGCACTTTTTCGCCTCAAGTGTGCCTTCGTTTTTGAGGGCTCCTCCGTCAGATGAAATGTTGCAATCGAAATCGCAGTTGAACAGGCTCAGAGATTTTCCTTTGTTGATTATTGCTCCGCCTTCTTTGGATGTGCCATTCCTAAAGTTGATGTTTGATAAAGAAACATTGTCTGCAGTGATTTTGAAGATATTTGACATTCCCATTGCATCAATCCTGTGGCCTGTCCCATCAATCCTTAAATTGTCGATGTCAATAACAATCTCATTTTCCCCTTCAAATTCGATATCGCAATCAAGTTTGATTTCACTTTTTCCGCTTTGAATCAAATCATTCAGGTATTTTGGTGATTTTGCATCATTTGAATTGATATGTATGAATCCACCGTGGGTTATCCCATTAATGAAATCCTTTTGAAAGCTTTTGATGTTAATGATTCCAACATTATAAACTTCAATGTCCTGTGCTTTGCGGCCCATTTTAAAGTTGCAGGTTTCCAAAGTCAAATCCAATGCATTGAATATTGACGGTCCCTTTGACGAGTTGTTGTTTGAAAAATTGGAAAACATCACGGTCATGGTCTTTTTGTTGTATATTGCACCTCCAAAGCGAGCAGTATTGCTTCTAAAATCACAGCTATCAATAATTACAGAGCCGTTTTCATTGTAAATAGCTCCACCATTGTCTCGGGCGGAATGGTTGTTGATGAAATTGCATTCAATAATTCTCAATTTCCCATTCCTGTTGTAGATGGCGCCTCCGGCCTGATCTGGATGTGCATTTTTAAAGGTAATGTTTTTTAGGGTAATGTTGTCTCCAGTGATATTGAAGATTTGTTCCCTGTTTGAGGTGATTGCATGGTTTTTCCCGTCAATTGTGATGTTGTCTGTGTTGATATTGACGGTTTTGGTTAAATCAATGTCCTTTTTTAAAGTAATTTCATTTAAACCTTTATTGATTAAGGACTCTATGTCATTTTCATCAATTTCCGGGGAAGAAATAACCTTTGTAATTCTGTCTTTAAAACCCATGGCTGCACCTTGTTTAATAATATATTATTTATTAAATATAAATGGTTTTTTTAACGGTTCTTAATGAAAGCTTTTGCTTTATATGACTTATATTAAATATTCAATATAAATAGTTCTATATTATAAAACATGTTTTAATTGGTGAAGTCATGGCGCATGATGTTTTTATTAGTTATTCAACAAAGAATACAGAATATGCAGATGCGGTCTGTAAAAAATTAGAAGATAATGGTATTGAATGTTGGATTGCACCGAGGAATATTAAAACTGGTACCAATTATGCTAAAGAGATTATGGATGGTTTGAAATTAGCCAAACTGGTTGTTTTGATATTTTCTAAAGACGCGCAGGAATCTGAATATGTCAACAATGAAATTGATACTGCTTTTTCGAAAAATGGTCAACCTATTGTTGCATTGAAAGTTGATGATTCATTTCCTGAAAAACAAATGGAATTCTTTTTGAAAAATTCCCAATGGTTGGATGCATCTCCTACTGCACTTAAAAAAGAAAACAAAACACTTGACAGTTGTTATGATCAATTGGTTGGTGATGTTCAACGCATATTGGATGGAAAAACTCCAGTTTTAGATTCTAGCGGTGTTGGAAACATTGTTATACCTGGCAAGGAAAAAGGATTTTTTGATAAATATAAATGGCCTATTGTAATTGCGGTTATTCTTTTGATTGCTGTTGGAGGGTTTTTGGCTTATAGTAATATGAACGGTCAATCAAGCAATGGGTCAAATGAAACTGGAATGTCTATAGGGTATATTGGTTTGGAAAAATATGGTGATGCCTACACTTATTTTGTATTTGGAGATATTGCTGAAGGATTCAGCAACTCATCTAGTGATGTGATTCATATTGATTATTATGACAATTCTGGAAAAGTTGTCAAAAGCAGCAATACTAAAATGGGTGATGTTGACGGTAATATTTTAGGTTCTGTCGATGTAAACAAAAAGGATATAGTTAAAGTTTCAGCACAATTGCAGAATAAGGACAAAAAGGTATTGTATAGTGTAGAAAGTGATAATATTATAGAACAGTAGTGGGGTTTATTATGGCTGATGAGGTATATATCTGTTATGATGAACGGGACTTGGAAATGGCAAAAAAGGTTTGTGACACTTTAGAGGACAATGGATTGGATTGCTGGTTGAAAAACCGTGACACCGGTGCAAAACACATGGTTGATGAAATCATGAATGCAATCAAAAAATCCAAAGTTATGGTTTTGTTATATTCACAAAACTCCAAGGATTCCAATTTTGTTAACAATGAGGTGGATATTGCATTCGCGGAAAAAAGGTCAATTTTGGTCTTTCAAATTGATGATTCAAAATTGGACGGCAGTTTAGAATTCTTCTTGAGGAATAAACCTAGGATTCAAGCTTATCCAAATCCTGAAGATAGATTTGACCGTTTGGTTCAAAACACTTCAAAACTTGTAAAAGAACAGTCAGCAATCGATAGGAATATTGGTAATGTTATTAAAAATCATAAAATTCCTGTAATTATTGGAATTGTCGTTATTTTGCTTGTTGTAGGTGTTTTAGGATATATGATGTATAATGGCGGAAGTGGCACAACGAATGCCACTCAAATAAAAGCGGGTGACATTAAGCTCAATATCACAGATTTCCATGTTGATGATGTCGGGAAGGAAAAAACCAACTGGAACTACTCTTATTATGTGGGTGGAAAAATTTCTCCAGCACCTGGTGATCAGGACGGATGTGTGATTGTTGTTGATTTCTATGATGAATCAGGTAAACTGGTTGAAACAACAGAAACTCCATTTAAAGATGCTCAAAAGGTTAGTTCTGGATTTTTACTAGGATCTGCAACATCTGATAAGAACAATATTAAACTTGCAGATGCCCAATTGGTTAATAAGGAGAATATTATTATTGCTCAGGATGAAGCGCAATTATGATTTTTGTTAAGGGTGATGATTATTATGGATAAAAAATATATTCTAATAATTCTTTTGATTGCAGTGATTGCCGTGGTTGGAGGTTATTTCCTATTGAATGGAAACAATATTCAAACTGTATCCGGCGAACAAACTACAATTGTTTTAAGTAAATCAGCATATATGGAAGTTCCTAAAGATTCAAATGCTACATCCAATGCTGATAAAAAGGGAATTTTCTATTATAAGGATAAAGATGATAATATAAACATTACTAGTTGTTCCAATTTATCCGCTTCATCAAGTGTTAAGGAAATGAAGAAACTTAAGAATTCAGTTTCAACCGGAGCCAAGAAAATGGTTGAAAATGATGTGGTTGTGTATGAAAAGGATGGTGTATACTCAGTATTCGCTAAAAACACTCAGTATAATGATACTTTATTGATACAATCATCTGATAAAAACGTTTTATTGGCATGTTGGAATAGTGTTAAATACCACGACCCAACCGATAAGATTAAGTTTAACGGTACTGCAGGCGATAATGGATCTGGTTCTGTAGTTAATGCTATCGAACAAACTCAAAATGCTGTTCAGGCTAGTGAATCTTCTTCTAGCTCTTACAGTGAGTCATCATCTTCCAGTTCCTCATCAGATTCATCTTCTGATTATTCAGGTTCTGGTAGTGGAGGTTACAGTGACTTTGGTTTTGACACTGGTTCGTCCAGTTCCGGTTCCAGTTCCGGTTCCAGCGGCGGGGGTTACAGTGACTTTGGTTTCGGATACTTTGGTTACTATAGAGATTTAGGATTTATCCTTTAATCTCTTTTTTTCTATTTTTCATGTACATGGATATTTTAACAATATTTCTTTTTATGACCCATCATGTTTTTTCAGTAAGTAATGGTCAATTAAACTGATGGTTTTGTGCTTATTTTAATTTTAATTAAGGGCTTTTTTACAAATATTTGACTTTTCAAGTGGCACTGAATATCGTTTTTCTTAATTAAAGCATTTGCTTTACATTAGAATTTAAAATATTTATATATACTAATTGATTCCATATTTAAACATATAAAAAATAAATCAATGGATAACTAGAAAATTGATATGATTAGGTGTTAGCATGGGTGAAAGTAATTTAAGACAATATATTGATGATTTTTTTGATGAATTAATCCTCTATGATGATTATTACAATGGCCATTACTATAAAATGTTGTTAAAAACAGGAATTGATGTTTTTCTAGATAATGAGAATTCATATACTGCCTATGAAATTTATAGGACATTTTTCATGATTTATCAAATCTCACATGAAAACAAATCTGAAAAACATTCTCCTAACGAAATAAAAATCGTTAAAGAGAAAAATATCCTTTTGGATTTGGTTAAGACAATGAAAGATTATGAAGAAAATACTGGAGATTTGATTGAAAAGCAAAGGGACCATTTTATTCACTCTGTAAATGTTTTTCTATTAGGATTGGCAATTTATTCTCAAAATAAAAGTTATAGGGATAAATTCAAACAGTATGTTCTTAATAGTCCTTATAAAAAATATTATAGGATTGACGGCGAATTTTCTCATGAGGAATTTTTATACCGTTGGGGTGTAGCAGCCCTTTTCCATGACATAGGTTATCCTGTTGAAATTATTGGAAAACAATTAAAAAAATTTATCAATGATGGAATTAAATCTATTTCAAGTAGCTACAATGCCGATACTGCAATTGATTTTAAAGATTTCAATGAATTTAACACAATCGTTAAAAAGGATCCTAATTTTGCAGACAAATACACTTCCGTTTATCCTGAAGCAAAATTTTTAAACTTATTTAAACCTACTGACATCATGGCCCATAAGATTTCTACTGATTTTAAGGGAATTGATGTTAATCAGGTAATCAAACACCTTGACTCCTTTGTTGACATCATGGGGGACAGCGGTTTTATCGACCACGGGTTCTTTTCATCAATTTTAGTTTTAAATTCCTACGGGTATCTGATTCAAAAATATGCTAAAAACAATGATTTCTTCTTTTATCCGATAGTTGACAGTGCTACCGCTATTCTGTTGCACAATTATTATAGAAATGTTTTGCAAAAAAAGCCTTTTGATTTAAAAACTTTGCATCCGTCTCAATCTCCATTGGCGTTCCTGCTGATTTTATGTGATGAGCTTCAGGAATGGAACAGACAGCCTTTTGGTGTTAAAGACAAGCAAAGAAGCCATGTAAATGAATTGGTTATAAATATTGATGACAGAGGAATGGATGTGGAATATATTGTTAGGGAAGGTGCAATGGGACTCGGCTTTTCTGAAGATAAAGAGGAATTCCTTAAAACAGTCTTATCATTAAGAAGCATTTTCAAATTTGGTTTGAGAATAATCACCGATGTTTCACAGGATAACATTATTAGGGAAAATGTTCACTCAGAAGCTCAAGCGCCGGATATCCTGCTTAGAAATGTTGAAACCATTGCTATTCAAATTCACAATCAGTATGTGGAAACCACCAAACAGCAATATGAAGAAAAGCTTGCACTGGGTGAAGAAATTGATGATGAATTCATGGAAAAATACAATAACCTGACAACATTTGATGAGTTAACTCCACAGCTTAAAATAGCAAACATTAGACAGGCAAGGTCAATCCCAAATAAATTGGATATCATCGGCTGTGAAATTGCATCTAATGATGATGAAAGAGATGCAATTTTAAGATTCTCTAAAGATGAAATTTTGGATTTGGCTATTCTGGAGCATCAGGAATGGTGTGATGAAAAAATAGGTACTGGTTGGACTTTAGGTGAAAAAGATGTTGAGAATCTCGTTACTCCTTATCTTGTTCCATGGGATGAGTTGACAGAGGATATTCAGCAGTATGATATTGACCCTATCAAGAACATTATTCCGCTTATGGATTCTTTAGGGTTGAAGGTTGTAAGAACTAAAGAGAGGCTTTTAACATTTGAAATGCATAATTTTTACTCAGAATATAACAAGAGTGCCGGTCATTTCGATGATTTGCCAAGCTATATTAAATATTCCAACTATAAACAGACTGATTTCCTTTTAAGAATCTTGTCTGAGTTGGGTTATGATGTAATTGATATTGAAGATGCTGGTGAGACAGTAATGTCATTTGATGAGGATTCAATTGAATATTTGGCTAAAAGGGAACATAATGAGTGGTATAAACTTAAAGTTAACTTGGGATGGACATATGATGCAGTCAAAGATGATGTGGCAAAAACCAACCCTAATTTAGTGGAATGGGATCAGCTTGACCATGAAACCAAGGAGCTGAACAGACGCACATTCAGAAACCTCCCTCAATTATGTGGAAATGTTGGCTTGAAAATTGTTAAAAATTAGTGTCGGTGGAAATTATGGATAATGGGGGAAGTTCTACTAATATCGGCAAGTATGTTGATAAATTCTTTGACATGCTGGTTTTATACGATGATAATCTGGTATTTAAGGACGGTACAAAAAGCAATCATGACTATAAAGGCCTTCTAAAAGCAGCAATTGATGTATTTTTAAACCATCAATCCAACTATACTGCTTATGAGGTCTATCAAACTTTTTTCATGATGTATCAAATCACTCCCGAAGACAAAAGTGAAATCGATGAAAAAAGCCCTGACGTTTTGATTAGTGAACCCAATTATCTTCTTGATTTGGTAGACATAATGAGAAAGTATGAGGAAAATACCGGTGAATTGATAAACTGGCAAAGGGACCATTTCATCCACTCAGTCAATGTTTTCATATTGGGTTTGGCAGTATATGCTCAAAATCAATCTTACAGAGCCATATTTCAAAATTATATTCTTAAAAATAAGCATTATAAAAAATATTATCGGATTGATGGCAATTTTTCTCATGAGGAATTCCTATATCGATGGGGTGTAGCAGCGCTGTTTCATGATATAGGATATCCATTTGAAATAATCGGAAAACAGCTGGATAAGCTAATCGAAGATGGGATAAAAAACATTTCCCATAGCTATGACAATGTCAAGATGGGTCTTGATTTTAGGGATTTCGATGAATTTAATGTAATTGCCAAGCTGGATCCGTTTGATTATGCAGACCAATACCGTGAAAGATATTCCGATTCTAAAGTTCTAGACTTATTTAAGCCGACAGATATTATGGCCCATAAGCTCAAATTGGACTTTGGATTTGACAATGAAGTATATAAAAAGTTAATCAAACATCTCAACGGTTTTCCCAGATTCATGACTGAAAGGGATTTTGTTGACCATGGATTTTTCTCAGCTATCTTGGTTTTGAATTCCTATGGAAAACTGATACAGAAATATGCAAAAAAGGATAAGGATTTCTTTTTCTATCCTATTGTAGATAGTGCTACTGCAATCCTGCTTCATAATTATTACAGTAATGCCCTACAAAAGCCGCCCTTTAATTTTGGCAAGCTAAGACCTAAACAGTCTCCAATTTCTTATTTGTTAATTTTATGCGATGAGCTTCAGGAATGGAACAGACAGCCATATGGCGTTTTGGATGTAAAGGAAAACCATGTAAACGATTTGGATGTTGTCATTGATGATGAATACATGAAGGTTATCTATATTTTAAATAATGGGCCTATGGGCTTTGGATTTTCCAAAAAGAAGGATGATGTGATAGATAATGTCTTGGAGATTCAGGATATTTTCCTTGGAAAATTATCCATCAGAACAAAAATTGAATTGGATAATGTTATAAGGGACATTTCCATTGCTGAAATTCAAACTCCCAATATTTTACTAAGAAATGTTGAAAAATTGGCCAGGCAAATCAATGATGAGTACAATGAGGAATTGAAAGCCAAGTTGGATGAAGCCATTAAGAAAGGTGATGAAAAGGAAATTGCGGAATATAAAGAAAAATGTTCATATTTATGTGATTTTGAAGATTTAAGTGCCGATTATAAAATTTCCAATGTTCGCCAAGCAAAATCAATTCCAAAGAAATTGAGCATGATAGGATGCGAAATTGCACACATTGATGATGAAAGGGACGAAATCACCAAATTTGATGAAAAGGAGATTGAGGATTTGGCGATATTTGAGCATGTTGACTGGTGCAGGGAAAGAAAAGGTACTGGATGGTCTTATGGTGATGTAAAAAATCCTGAAGAGCGCAGAACACCTTATCTTGTCTCATGGGAAAAGCTTCCTGATGATATAAAGGATATGGATCGAAAAGCAACTGAAAATATTCCAAATCTTTTAAATTCAATTGGTCTGAAAGTCGTTAGAAATAAAATCAGATTGCTTACCTTTAAAATGCATCAGTTTTATGAAACAGGCAGTTTGGATGATAAGTCCGATGGTGAAAAAAGATTTAAGGAATTGCCGAAGCATGTTCAGTATTCCAATTATAAGCAAGCCGATTATCTGGTTAAAATTTTAAAGGAAAAAGGATTTGAATTGGTTTCTCTAAATGATTCAAGGGATAAAATTCATAGATTTGATGAAGAGGATATTGAATATTTCGCCAAAAGGGAACATGAGGGGTGGTTAAAACTTAAACTTAATTTAGGTTATGCACATCTTCCGATTGACGAATCTGATATTCAAAAAATAGAAGAAGGTATTCGAGAGTCCCATAATCCAAATCTTGTTTCCTGGGAAGATCTTGATATAAATGTTAAAAAGGCAAATAAGGATACTTTCATCAATCTTCCGAATTTATGTGATGACTCGAATGTAGGGTTGAAAATTGTTAGGAGGCAGTAATTAGTTGGGAAATAATAATTATTTTTCATTATGAAAAATTTTTGTTCTTTTGATGCTTTATTACTAAACCTTTAAATACTATTAAGTTAATATAATTTATTAATAGTTATGAAAACGGACATATTGTTTTTTATTTCATAGCATTTTTATTATTATTGAATTTTCATGATTATAGGAGGAGTTATTAATGGCAAGATTTGAAGAAGCAGAAAATAGAATGTTTAATGTAAAAATCTGCTTAAAATGTAATGCTCGTAACCCTGCTGCTGCAACTACTTGCAGAAAATGTGGTTACAAAGGTTTAAGATTCAAAGCTAAAGAACCAAGAGGATAGATTCATTCTCTTTTACTTTTTTTTATTATTTTTTTAAAACAATTAATTTAATATATTATTTTTTATAAAACTTATTTTAGGTATTCTTATGAAAGACGTTGAAAATTACATTAGAGATATATTAAAAACAAGGAAAATACATTTCACTTTAATTGATCCTGATGAACAGACACCGGAGGAAGCTTTAGAAATTGCTACAGCTGCAATAGAAGGTGGTACTGATGGAATTATGATTGGAGGGTCTACTGTTAATGGTGATGACGTCGACAATACCTGTAAGATATTGTCTGAAAACATTGCAGTTCCAATTATTATTTTCCCGGGCAATACCAGTAGTGTAAGTAAATACGCAGATGCAATATTCTATATGAGTTATGTAAACTCAACCAATCCTTACTGGATTAATGGTGCTCAGGCATTAGCAGCACCTGCCGTTAAAGCATCAGGAATGGAAGTATTGTCCATGGCATATATGGTTGCAGAACCTGGTGGAACCGTCGGATGGGTCGGAGATGCAAAATTGGTACCTAGAAATAAGCCAAAAATACCTGCAGTCTATGCAATGTCTGCAGAGATGTTTGGAATGAAATTCTTTTATATTGAAGCTGGATCAGGTGCATCAGAACCAATTCCTCCCGAAATGGTTGCATACACTAAAAAAGCCACTGAAAACATGATTGTGGTTGTTGGTGGTGGAATTCGTGATGCCAAAGCAGCATATACTGCAGCTAAAGCTGGTGGAGACATCATTGTAACAGGTACTGTTGTAGAAGATACAGATAATGTTTTAGCTAAAATTCAAGAATTAACCGGGGCTATCAAAAAAGCTTCAATGGAGTAGTTTTCAGCTGCTCTTACCATACTTTTTTATTTATTTATTAACATAAGATATATTATGTTAAATTCACTATATGAAAAAGCCATCGCTAAAAGAGGATTTATACAAGATATTGAGTCAGACAATAATTTGGATGCTCAACTTGAAGTAAACTGGTTTTCAAGAGAATTCAGTGAAAGTTCTGATGATTTTTCCATCGCTGCGGGAGATGGGAGCTTCAACAAAAAGAAGTTTTTAAAAAGCAACTTCTGTGCTGTAGGTGCCGAATCCATAATTTACGATGGTGAAATAAAAAAAATCGATGATGCTGATATTCTGGAAGTAAATCATATCTCTTTTTTGGATGAGCTTTTAAGCAATTATATGTCAATATTGGAACTTAAATGTGCGTCTAGGGCTATCAAAGAATATGATGTAGATTATTACTTATTCGATGGATCCATTTTAGGAGATTTGGAGAATGCATATCCGAGAGGTGCTGAACTTCCATCCAAAATTAGGGATAACTTGGATGAAACCATTTTGAATGAATTTAAGAGAAGATTGGAAATAACACCATTTGGATTCGTATTTCCTCAGATTAAAGAAAGAATATTGGCTGATGTAAGTGTAAATGAGGAATTTGAGCAAAAGGAAGATTTTGACCTTCATTTGTCTTCAATCGAGAAAATAATATTGTTAAAAGAAATTTTGGAAAACAAGAAAAAAATCATTTCAATATCCAAAACATCTTCAGACAATGATTTGTTTGGATGGAACATTCCGGACATTTCAATTTTAGATAATTTGACAGATAAAAAGCAGGGAATATCAAGAATTGAGTATAGGCGAGTCTATAAGAATGCATCTTTCCAGTATTTCAATGATTTTTTCAAACAATTGAAATTTACGGTATTTTATGTAAGGCTTCAGGACAATAAAAATGTATTGAAAGTTGAATTGCCTTACAAAGCATCGATAAGTGAAGTTGTAGATGTTGTAGAGAAGATAAATGTATTGTCAGTTCAAGGTTATCCTTATTTGCTGAGTAAGGCACATAATGATGTAGTCATTACTGACAGGAATATTAAAGAATTATTAAAACTTGCTAAAATTTATGAAACAACAAACAGGGAAATGTTATAGGTGGTTTAGATGGTAGTTGGAATTTGTGTTGGCGAAACATCACTTTCAGAAGTTACTTTCATTTCAGATAAGATGCCGAAAGTTGGAGAATATGTGACTATTGAATACGATGGAAAAAAAGTATTGGGAATGATTGAAAATCTAATTAGAGGTAATGATGCTTTAAATGTTGATATCAACGATTTCAAAGCCATTCGAAAGATTTCACAAATAGGTGCTGATGAAAATTATATTCGAGGTAAAGTAAAGATTCTTGGAGATGTCAATGATAATCTGAAATTGCCGAGAACCCCTGTGCTTCCTGGAACTGAAATAAAACTGGCTGACAGAGATACTTTAAATGAAATATTCAAGGTTAACAATCCCATTAAATTAGGATGTCTTGTAAATCAGAGTGATGTGGACGTTAATGTTGAAGCAAACCCAATTTTGTCAAGACACCTTGCAATTTTAGCAATGACCGGAGCTGGAAAATCAAATACTGTATCTGTTTTAATAAATGAAATGTTAAGTTATTTTGTTCCGGTATTCGTATTTGATATGCATGGTGAGTATGTTGGAGCCAATTTCCCAAATGGTGAAGTTAATGTTATTAAACCTAAAATAAATCCTGTTTACATGTCTTTTCATGAGATAAAAAGATTGGTTAACATTCCGAGTAATGGTTATATTCAGGAAAGACATTTCAGAAGAGCATTTAAGACAGCTAAGGAAATGGTTCGCAGTGGAACAGCACATACAAATAACTTTTTACAAATTATTTATGATATTCTATTAAGCGATTCTCAAGAAGAGGGCTCAGACAAGCAAATTGTTGATGTAATGAATAAGATTGACGATTCGATGGATAAGTATGCCAATATCTTTGACAATAACATTGGAAATATATTGACAAACATTAAAATAGGTCATGTTAATGTTTTGGACTTAAGCCAGTCTGACGAATCAATTGCAAATGTATTGGTAAGCCATATTATGAGAAATGCCCTGCAAATGAGAAAAAATGCAGTTCATGGAAAAGATGAAAGAGCATTGGATTTCCCAGTATTTTTCATATTGGAAGAGGCACATATATTGGCTCCTAATAAACGTGATTCAGATTCAAAACGTTGGATTCAAAGGGTTGCTAGAGAAGGACGTAAATTCGGATTGGGATTATGTTTGGTAAGTCAGTCTCCAAAAACAGTTGATCATGATGCATTGTCTCAAATGAATAATATGATTATTTTGAGGCTTGTTGAACCTGAAGACCAAAGGCATGTTCAGTCTGCAAGTGAAAGTTTATCACAGGATTTGGTTAATCAGCTTCCATCCTTAAATGTTGGTGAAGCCGTTGTTTTAGGTTTGATGAGCAAAGTACCAACTCTTGTCAAAATTGATGAATTTAAAGGTCGTCTTCATGGGGATGACATGGATATTGTTTCCTATTTTGCTGATATCAGGCAAAAAGAACAAGAAGAAATTGAAGAGTTGGAAAAAGAAAGCATGGAAATGGGTTATAATTATTAATCCTATTTCTTTTTTTTAATTTTAATATTAATTTTTCCTTATAATATTGTATGGACTTATTTAGAAACTTATTTATATTAAATTGCTTATATTATTACTTAAAATTAAATATTGGAATTTATTATTTGTTTAAAAGCAATTTTACATATTAAAAGCAATTTTTCAATATTAAATCAATAAGGAGTATAATCATGTTTCAATGGAAAGATTTCAAAACTGTCGGCGATGAATTGATGGCTAATTCACAGGAAGCATATATAAGATGTGCTACAAGCAGATATTATTATTCTATTTTCGGTTCAACAAGGGAATATTTAATAGATATTATGAATAAACATCAATTTTGTAACGGAAAAGATATTCATAAAAGAGTATATGATGAGTTAATTAATTCAAATGATTTAAATGAAATTAATTTGGCTAAATGTCTATTTTTTTTAAGAGAAGCAAGAAATCATGCTGATTATGATGGAATAAATGAATGCCATAATTATTTTAAAAAAAATTCAGAAAAAATCATTGATTCAACAAATAAGGCATTTGATTCATTAAATGTTTTAATAAATAATCCTCCATATAATTTTTGAGGTGTTATTGTGGATGATTTGGATTTTGTTAAAAAATTAGAAGTTGATGATGAGTTATTTGATAAGGAATACGATAAATTGGGTGATTTTTATAATCTACGTCATTATTGGAAAGTTCATGATTATATTGCTGAGCATAAAGGTCTTATTGTATTCTTAAATAAACTAAAACCAAGATTGATTGATTCTTTTCCGACAGGTAAATTTGATTTGATTTTAAATACTGATTTTGAGTATCCTGATTGGGCTACTGTTATATTATTTGTTAAGGTTGATGAATATACTTTTGATAATGGGGTTATGGAAGACATTGATAAAATTTTTTTCGATTTTCTCCCATTGCAACAAAAATTAGGTGTGATGCCAAATTTAGCTATATGGCCTGCATTATATGATTGCTAATCAAATTTAAGTCATTTATTTTCATTTTCTTTTTAAATTTTAAATTCATTTTACTTTTCAACTGCTCTCTTTCCAAACTATTAAATATACTATATGATAAAATATTATTCAATTAAATACTTTGATTTAAGTGTTTAAATTGGTTATATACAATTGACAAAAAAAGGTAATATAATGAAATTTGCACATTTAGCAGACACTCATTTAGGTTATCGTCAATTTGGTTTAATTGAACGTGAAAAAGACTTTTATGAAGTGTTTGAAAAGGTTATAGATAAAATAATTGAAGAAAAAGTGGATTTTGTAATCCATAGTGGTGATCTATTTGAAACCGCAAGACCGTCCCCTATTGCACTTTTAACCTTCCAGAAAGGATTGCTTAAATTAAAAGGTGCTGGAATTCCTATGTATGCAATAGCAGGTAATCATGATATTGTAATGCGTAATGATTCAATCCCGCCTCAAGTAATCTTTAAAAAGTTGGGTTTAAAAGTAATAAGTCCTATTAATACTACTTATATGCATGGTGATATTTTTATAGCGGGCTTACCATTTTATCCGTCTTCTCAAGTTAAGAATTTAAAGTCTAAATTAGCTGATTTATCTAAAAAGGCTGCAAAACATGAAAAATCAATTCTTGTATTGCACCAAGGCATTGATAAATACTTTGGACAAAATTATGAACTTGAAATCGGAGATTTGCCTGATAATTTTAATTATTATGCTTTGGGACACATTCACAATTATATCAATGATAATTTTGGAAATGGAAAATTGGTCTATCCGGGTTCTAGCGAAATATGGAAAACTAATGAATTAAAGGACTATAAGGAAAACGGAAAAGGTTTTGTTATAGTTGACTTTGATGGTCCAAAACCTCTTGTCAAAAGGGTTAAAGTTGATATTTCCCGTACATTCATTGAAAGGTCACTTGATTACAATGAACTTGAAAGTGGAATTGCCGGTTTAAAAGAAACAATTGTCGGCTTTGATAAAAAACCGATTTTAGATTTGAAAATTAACAATGTCGAATCAGATACCAACAGAGTTTATGAACTGATTAAGGAAGAGCTTGGTGATTTGTCTTTAATGATAAGACCTACATTCAGCATGATTGGTGAAGATGACATTGATGTTATAATCAATCAAAAGGATTCTTTAGGTCCTTTGGAAATTCTAAAAGAGCAATTGGATGCTTATGGTGATGAATCTGTTACCCGATTGGGACTTGACGTTTATACTTTCCTATCAAAGGATAAGATTGATGAAGCTGATGAAATATTAAATCACTTCTTCGATGATTATTATCATAAAGACGAAGATGAAGAAACTGAAACTGAAGAAGAGGGAGAAGCAGAATCAGCTGATGAAAAGGATATTCAAGTTACATTTAAGGAGGTTCTAGAATGATTTTCACAAAATTAAAACTGGTTAATTTCAAATCCCATGAAAATACTATTATTGACTTTGAAAAAGGGATTAGTGTTATTGTGGGTGAAAATGGTGCTGGAAAATCCACAATTTTAGAAGCGATTAGTTTTGCTTTATTCAAACAGCATACTGCTAAAAAAATCGATGATTTGGTAAGAAATAATGCAGATTCAATGACTGTTGAATTGGAATTCAGTTCCAATAATCGTGAATATAAGATAGTTCGTAATAAAAAATCAATGTTAAAATCTTCCATTTACAAAAAAACCTCCAATGATGGTGGTTTTGTTCATATCTGTACTGGAGATAAGGAAGTTGCAAATGAAATTCGCCAGATATTGGACATTGATTCTGATTTGTTCCTCAATGCAATTTACATAAGACAAGGTGAAATTGCAGAGCTTGTTGATAAAACATCTGCTGAGAAAAAAGAGCTGATTGCAAAATTGCTTGGAATTGATTCCTTGGAAAAAGCCTGGAAAAATTTATTGCCATTCATCAGCGGATATGAAAATCAGTTGGCAGAACTTAAAGGGAAACTATTCAATTCTGATGAGCTGAAAGAGGAATATTCTAAGAAAAAAGCAGAATTGGAATCTCTTAAGGATAGGGGTCATGAACTTGAAGAACAAATTGAAGATGTAACTGCCTCCCTAAAAGATATTTCTGAAAGTAAAAGAAATATGGAGAGGGAAAAAGAAATTTATGATACTCAGGTCAATAATCTTGAAAATGAACAAAAAACTTTGGCCAAATTAGAAAATGATAAACATGTTGTTCAGGAGAATCTGGATAAAATCAGTGAAGCTGAAGAAAAAATTACCAGATTAGACAAGTATGTTTCAAAATTGGAAGTGTATCTTGACTTTGAAAAGTCAGTTACCAGCATTCAAAGATTGAAAAAGGATGAAGAAGAAATCAATAATAAATTAGATTCAATATCCAATCAGAAAGCTATTGTTAATGATAAAAAAGAGGAATATAATAAGTTTTTAGCATCCGATGAAGAGATTAACAAATTGAATAATCAAAAACTCAATCTTGAAAAGCAATTGGCTACAGCAGCTAAAATGGAAAAGGATAAAAAAGAATTGCTATTGCACATTGAAAATGAAAGAAATGATATTGAAGACTTTTTCTCAAGAACAAAAGATAAATTGGCTGATTTTGGATTATCACAAGATATCTTGGCAGAGGTTGAACATTTTAATCAAATTGAAGAAGTCACTAATGATTATATTGTTGAAGTTGCAGAAAGCATTGAAAAATTATCCGGAGATATCCTTTCTAAAAAGGAAAGTCTTGTAGAATTTAAACAAAATATTAAAGCTGCTCAAAAACCGTTAGAAGAGTTAAATGAAGTTGATAATAAATGTCCGGTTTGTCAATCAGACATCAGTTCAGATCAGAAGAAGGATTTAATCGAAAGTTATGAATCAACAATCAGTGAAAATGAGAAATTAATTTCTGAAACTGAAGAGGATGTTCGTTTATTTAATCAGAATAAGGAAAGCTTTGAAGATAAACAAACTAAACTTCAGGAGTTATCTAAAAATATTGTTGAGTATAAACAGAAGTTTGTTCATTTGGAGGACGATGTTGTTAAACTAAATGAAATAGATGAAAATCTTGAGTCAAAAGAATACATCAGTAATAAATTAGGAGAACTTATACTTGTTATTGCTCGTGAAAGAGATGCTAAAGAAAGTTATAAGGAGTCTTATGATGCATATGTTCAAGCTAAAGGTGCTTTGGATGTTTTAGGTAGTGAAACTGAATCTCAATATAAATTAAATCAAATTAAAAATGAGATTGACAATCACGTTACTAATATTAAATTGGCCATTAATCAGGATCCTCATCTAAGCGGAGATATCAGTCCGGGTGAACTTCAGGATAGAATAGCTGATTTGAAACAGAAAAATGAAGAATTTAATCAGCTTAAAGGTTTTGTTCAAAATAAAAAATCCCTATTGTCTCAACATGATTCTATTAAGGAGGATATTGGCGTATCTAAAAATCAGATTGACATCATTCAAAATAAAATTGCCGCCTCTCTGTATGATAAGGAGAAATATGAACAAATCATTTATCGCTCAGAGTTATATGAAAGACGTCAAAATACATTTAATTCAGAACTTTCTGAAATTAAAGGCAGAGCACGTGAATCAATAACTTACATTAAAGAGTTAAATGAGAAAATCATGATGGCTGACAAGTTTAAAAGGGAATATGATAATTTGGAAAGTTATATTTCCATGTTGAAAAACATCAGGGAATTATATGGTAAAAATGGTGTTCAAAAAGATTTAAGGAATATTTCCAGACCGTTAATTCAAAAGTACACCAAAGAATTCTTTAATGAGTTTAACTTCAATTACTCTGATTTGACTTTGGATGATGAGTATAATGTAACAGTCTATGGTCCTGAAGGTGAATCTTCAATGAGCATGGTTAGTGGTGGTGAAAAAATAGCTATTGCCCTAGCTTTAAGACTTGGTATCACTCAAGCAATTTCCAAAGGAGATTTGGATACAATATTATTGGATGAGCCTACAATTCATTTGGACAGTTCCAGAAGACATGAATTAATTAATTTATTAAAGGACATGTCTTTATTGCCTCAAATGATTATTGTAACTCATGAAAGTCAGCTTGAAAATGCAGCTGATAACATAATTAAAGTTGAAAAAGAAAATGGTATTTCAAAAGTTATGATGTAATATCATTACTTTTTTTTTATTTTTTTTTACATGGTTTCGCAAGCGTTTTTAATGGAATCAACTATACAATTTGCATTCCATCCGACAATGGTTGCTGCTTTTTCTTCAAGTATTTCAGGAACTTCTTCAAGTCCGTATGGCCTTACTAATATTATTGGAATGTCATAGCTTTCACTTGCCTTTAAAAGACTTTCAAAAAGTTCCTTATTGTCTTTATATAATCCTGCTAATAAAATTATTCTATCAATTTTTTTGTAGAATTCTTCACCGGCGAGGGAAAAATCACCTGATATGGATTCCTTCCATAGAAAATCCACTTTTGAGAATAGCTTTTCTGTAAATTGCCCATATTCATTGTTTCTATCTATGCCGTTACTTATGATTAGATTGTAAATTTTATCGTCTTTTTCATCTTCAAACATTTTATCACCTTGCTTTTATTTTAACTGTTATTGTATAAAATAATTTGTTTTACAAAATATTTATTAGTTTTAAAGTAGTATAATTGTATAGAACTAGTTATATAAGGAAATTTTTATGAAAGCTGCTGTTATTGGATTGGGTGTAGAAGGAAAAAAAGCAGTGACTTCCCTTTTAAATCATGGATGGGAAGTTTATGCTACTGATTTAAACATTAATGTCGATTTGTCCGGTTTAAATTTACCACGTTTATCTATGAACATGTTGGATAGTGAACAGACAGTTTCTATTGTTGGTGATAATTTAACTGTTGATTTGGGATTTACAAATTCATATGCTATTGAACAATGTGATGCAATAGCTATTAGCCCCAGCATGTTTGGCGGAGCATTTGCACAGCGTTTGCTTGAAGATTGCGATTTGTTAAGTGATGTTTTACAGAAGCACAAGGACATATTTACTATAGGTATTACCGGAACCAATGGAAAAACCACAACCGTTCATATGTTGAGAAATATTTTAGAAAATGCCGGAAAGAAAGTTTTGGTCGGCGGAAATGGTGGCGGAGGATTTTCAGGTTATTATGACTTGATGCTTGAAGCCAGTGAAGGCGATTATGACATATTGCTTGTTGAAGTATGCGACATGACATTGGACTTTTGCAATTATTCATTTGATTTTGATTTCGTAGGCCTTACCAATATTGGCAATGATCATATGGATGTTCATAAAACCATTGCAAACTATAAGAATTCATTAGTTAGATTTTTTGAAGGAAAAACAATATTTACTGCATTTAATCAAGATTTCAATAGTGATTTTAAGGAATCTGCAAGTAAACACATTCCTTATTTCGAATATCAGGATGAATTGCAGGTTTTTGGTAAATTCAATTTACTTAATGCAGGGTTGGCCACTGCAATTTCAAAAGAATTAAAGATACCTAAAGATATTATTCGAGACACTCTTTTTGAGTTTAAAGCAGTTCAAGGAAGATTGGACGTTTATAAAATTAATGATGCATCTGTTTATGTAGGAAAAACTGATAATTCTGATGCTTTAGCTTCAATATTGGCTGAAAAAGATTTTTATGCGATATTTATTGGTACTCCAAGACATAATGAAGAGCATAGGCTTGATATACTGGATGTTGCTGTCAAATATAATCCGGAAGTTATCGTATTGTTCCCAGGTCTTGATGATACTTTAGATTTGGCAATTTATAGATTAAACTCATTGAGATATGAAGGAAACATCATCACTGTAAATTCTCTTGATGAAATAATTGAACTTGTTGCCGAGTATTCTCATGAAGATGCTATACTGATTGGTGGTAATGGTCAAGATGTTATTATTGATATTCAAGAAAGGATTAAACTAATTTCTGAAAAATTGTCATAAAAAACATAATCTTTTTATATAATGTTAAAAAGATATAGTTATGTTATTTAATTTATGGTGTATTATAATGAGTAAAAGTTGGAGAAGTAAATCAATCACAATATTTTTAGTATTGTTTTCAGTTAGTATTCTTTTATTTGCTTTCACATTTGTAAATAGTACTCCTTACACTGGTCAATCCATTGCCGATACTTATAATTTAACTGTTGGGCAATCAGTATTTAATGGAGATTCAATAGTTGGTGAAAATGAAACTATTCAGCTTCCGTTATTATCCAATCTTGGTTTCATCGGTCATCAGCTTTTGGCTTTTGATTTGCATGGGATTTTGATGTCGGTTTCAACTGGTGTGGTTCCTTTTGATTTTACAACTGTGTCAAGTGAAGGAATTGATTCTTATGGAAATGCAGTTGGTATAGATGGACCAGGATATTTGACTTTTGAAGGAGATAAATTGGCAGTTAAAGGACCAGATAACTATGTATGGGGATATAGTGCACCATCTAAAGTTTTAACAAAGACATCTTCTGGTGTTAATCTTGTTGAAGATGGAAAACTTATTAAATCCATTCCTGCTAATGAAATTAAAAATTTAAATTTCTCCAGTGAGTATTTCAATAATGATACTATTGTAAGCTGGTATAATTATGATGCTCAGGAAGGAGACAATTTTACTATTGATAAAGGTATGGTAGGATTTTCCGATGGAAGGAATGACATTAATGCTTCTGATGTTCCACGTATTTTCGGACAGGATGTTGTAGATTATGCGGCTGAATACCCAACAGGTTCACCGATTTTATTATATTCTGGTAACTATACAGAACAACAAGGTGGACAAGGTTCAACTACTTTTGATTCACACCCTGAATATGGTGATTCAATTAGGGAAATTAATGCGAATCAGTTTGTAGAAGCATGGAACGGAACTGTAATCCCACCAAATTCCACAAGTAGTGGTAAAGATTATGTATATTTTGAATCAGCAAGTGATGCTTCAGCTCCTGGTGGAAGTGCAGCACACGGTGTATGTCCTCCTGCAAGAGCATTAAGGGATGCAGCATTGGCTGAAGGATTTGAAATGCCGGTAGGTTTGACTTCTGATGAAAGTGCTGTGTTGTTCGGTTATAACCCTGCAAGTGGTGTTACTGTAACAAACAACCATACTTATCCAGTCAAAATTTTAATGTGGACTGAAGGTGAAGGAGTCGGTATGGGTATTTACTGTCAAATTGTAAGATATATTCCTGAGAAATAAATATATCTTCTTTTTTTTTATTTTATGTCAATTTCAACTATTATTACTGCAGCGGGAAAAAATTCTCGGATGCGAAAAGATCAAATTTCTCGAAATCTCGTTTTGAAAAATAAACTTATTTTACCATTTAACAATAAAACGGTTTTGGAGACAACTATTGACAATGCATTATCTGCAAATACTGATGAATGTATTGTGGTACTTGGCCATTATGCTAGTGAAATAATGGATGCTATTTCTGATAATTATGAGGGTTCTGTCAAATTTGTTAAAAATAATCCTGTTGATGTAGGTTTATCAACATCTTTATTTAATGGTTTATCTAATTCGAATTCTGATTATGCCTTATGCATAACTGGAGACCAGCCGACTGTTTCTGCAGAAACGTTCAATAGGATGATTGAAACGATTCAAAATTCTGAAAGTCCTGAAAAAACAATAGCTATTTTAAGACGAAGAAAAACAGGATTGCTTGATACTGCAGAAGGATTGGGAATGCCGTTTGTAGCTCACAGAAAAAATTTAATGACTTATCTGGAAAATGAAGATGATAACTTAAATCCGATTCTTAGAAAAATTTTTGCTGACGGTTATGTATTTTATGGAATAAAAGAAAAAAATGAAAAAGAATTATTAAATATTAATCATTATGAAGATTATTTAAACCTTTTAGATTGAATCTAAGCCAGAAATAACTTCATCTATTTTTGCTGCACTGATTCCAACAGTCATTTCATTATCTTTAATGTCTGCTGCTTTTCTAGAACCGTCACAGCCTAATGTAAAGTTAATTCCATCTGTAATGTATGGGTTTGCAAATGCATCTCCACATAATGATTGAATGCCTGCAAATGATGGGGTGATTTTTTCTCCAGTCTTATAAACGATACTTTGGGCAAGTTTCATTCCACCAACAGGTTCTGTTATGATTTCAATTACGTCAGCTTCAAAATCAGCTTCGTCCAATGGAGCGTAAACAATTCCCCAATGTTCGTCTTCAACAATTGAAAGTTGACTGGTGAGTTTTTTAGCAGTTTCTAAATCTTGGAATCTTCCTAATGAGAAGTATTTTTCACCATTTGCCAATTTTGGAGGCATATCTCTAAGGCCTATTGCTCCTGCCCCTCCTAAACACATCTGTTCTTCAAGAGTTGAGTAAAATTTATTTCCTAAAGATGCTTTTCTAACCATTTCGCAGTGTCTTACCTTTTCATCAATTAAATCATAACCTTCGGGAAGGTCATTTTCTGTTTTGATTAATTTCATTGCTACTGGTTTGGCATCTAGTTTAATTTTACTTTCAATTGCTTCACAGTATTTTTGATTTTTCTCTAAATTTGTCATAGTAACAACCTCATTTAAATATTATGTTTAAGGAATTTTAAAGTCTTTTGTTTTATTCTTATTGTTTTTGCAAAATGTCCTAAAATCACATGCTGTACATGTCCTCTCATCAGCTTCAGCTTTCCAGGCATCCTGAATTTTACATCCTTTCATTTCATTAATCAATGACTCTTCAATATTGTAAACAACTTCATCAAATTTTTCAAGGGATTTGTCTATTTCTTTTGAATCAATGTTGATGATTCGAATAGACCTTTCCAATTTAAATTCATTACTTAGTTCGGGAGCCTTGTCATCATCCTGCCATTTGTCAATCAATTCAAAATCCTTTTTGTATTTTTCAAGTGTTCTTTCATCAATTAAACCGTTTTTCATTTCTTCTTTAATCAAGGCCAAATCTTCTTTTGATGGAACAAGTTCATTCAAATAAAATATTATTCCAGCAAAAATGGATTTGGAATCTTCCTGTTGGGATCTAAGCCAAGAATAGGTTAATATCTGCTGTTTATGACTTTCCCATTTGTTTTCAGATTTCGGGTCGGACACTTCAATTGGAGGTCTCTTCATTCCTTTATAGTCAATAATTATTTCATAATCCTCTTCATCCACACTTTCTGCAATTCTTTTTCTGAAATCTTCATTTTTCTTTAGTATTTCAATTATTTTGTTGTCATAAGTGTCCAAATTACTTTGTTCAAGAGTTTTGTTAATTTTCATAGATGTCAATACATCAACCACTCCATTGATACCATAATAATTTGATCTGCTTCTTTTTTCATCATATTGTGGCATATTTCTAATTCCTTTAATTAGAAGTTCAGATGAGTCAATCAGGGGGAACAGGTGTTTGCCCCAGATATTTATGGCTTTTTCTGCTCTTGCGCTTGCTAATTTCTTATGGTCATGTTCATTCAGATTTTCAATGTCATGATTTGTTGAACTGAAAAATAAATCTTCATCGTGAGGATACAATCCTCTTGTTTGCAGTCTTAAATCGATTTGTTCTTCAATAGGTCTAATATCTTCAAGCCAATCCCATGGAAATTCTGTTTTGTTCTGTTTCCATCTAATAAAGGCTTCTTCCATTACGCCGTGAATAAACTCACCAAACCATCTTTGAACAGGTTTTGATGGAGGTAGCGTACCTTTATTTTGGTAGCGGTATTGTAGATTGCATGTTAAAAAGGACAGTAAATCTCCGGTTAGGCTGTATTCCGGAATCATATATGCTTTTGATCTTGAAGGCAATTTCATATTTAATCTCCTAAATTAGATAAATTTCTCTAAATCCAACATATTTCTCATCTCTGCTCCAACCCAAAGCAATATTAGGTATATCAAAATGGTCATTTTTCTTATTATAACCTTCAATTGCTGAGTTAAGGCCAATCAACAATAAAACACTTTCAGCTCTTGAAAAAGCAACAAAGTAAAGTCTTGTCAAGTCATCAAATGACCTGTCTTTTTCACTTCTTTCACTTTCACCAAGTATGCTGTGTTGTCTGATTGTATCTTCAATAGTTTTCTTATCCGGCAATGTCTTAGGGAATCTTAATCTTTGGGTTCTGATATCATTTGTTTTAAATCTTGAACCGACATCCACTATAACAAGTGGAAATTCCAGTCCTTTCGATTGATGAATAGATAAGACATTTATTCGGTCATCAGGTAATGTTTCAAGAAGGGATTCATCAATACTTACTCCACCAGTTGAAAGAGGTATAAAAATATTCCATATGGCTTCCAAAACAGATTCTCGTTCATCAATTGGTGTTTTAAATGAAATATTTGAATGATAATCATTAAAAAATCCAGTTTGTGTAATTGATTTGGTAATAGCTTCAAGATATACAATTCCTTCAACATCGTCCTGCAGCTCTTCAATCCATGTTGTCAATTTGTATGCGAGTTCCATCAGACTTGCATTTTTGGGCCAGTGCTGTTCGATTCCATTAATGCTTTCGGGATATGGCCTTCGAAGTTGCCAGCGGGTTACGAAATCATTTAAAGAAATAGGTTCATGAGGTTCCGGATTAAGTTTAATGTAATCTTTTGCCTTAAACCTCCAACGAATCATATTTCTTCTGGCCAAGTTTGGAATTGTTTTATCTGAATTTTGAATGCTTCCTTCAGGGTCAATGCATTCAAGGATTAGGCCACAAAATATTGCAACGACATCAATTTCCTGAAGGTCAATTCCTCTTGGGTTAAACATTTCAATTGGTTTTCTAAGTCTTTTGAGATTTTTTCTTAAGTGATGGAGAAATGAACGGTTTCCATATTGCATTTCTTTTGGTGAATATGATAATATAGCTATATCTGAAGCTGATCCATAATCGCTATCTAGTTTAATCTTAATTTTTTCTTCATTTTTACCGGCTTTAATCGATTCCTGTTTTATTTTCTGCAAATTTGCAATGTTGATGTTGCCGTTTACCTTTTTATAGTACTCTTCATCCAGAACCTGCAGCACTTTTATTTCGCTTTCGCCTTTATTCACCAGATTATCTATCAATCGTGATAAGTCACGAGCTAGCATTTCAGGATTATTTCTAAACATTCCCAAAATTGGCATTTTATCTCTGTCAAAGTCAGGAGCGATAATTTTTGGTTTGTTTTCAACTCTTGCCTTTTGATATTCCCTGTCAAGTTCTGCAAACTGGTTACAATGGTTGATGATATTTTCTGTTGACCTGTAATTTGTTGTCAAGTTAATTTCCTCAACATCAATACTCAGTTTGTCTTTTACGCGTTTTTGGTAGTTTGTGAATAAGTCTACGGTTGCTCCTCTAAACCTATATAATGATTGGTCATCATCACCGACTACAGTAATATTGCCGTCGTTTTCAAGTGCGGATTTGGCAATGGTAAAGTAGATGTCTTCCTGAATTAGATTGGTGTCCTGATATTCATCAATCAAGACAATTTTTATTTCATCCAAAAATAAATCCAGTTCATTGTTCTTGAGCTTTTCAAGGAAATTGGATTCAAGCATTGCAAAATCAATCGTATTTCTATTTTTAAGTGTATTTTCGTATTCTTTAATGCAGTCAAGTGCTAATCTTGGCCCGCTATTTTCCTGTGTTTTTTCATATAATTCATCAAAGTTTATCTGGTCATAAAAAATTCTGTTTTTTATTTCCATTAATATTTCACTCATCTTGGACGGTTCTTCAAGTTTTGTTTTTCCGCTTAACTCCTTTAGGTATTCAACGAGCTTTTCGTTTCGGTATTTTTCATCTTTAATCAAAATCTTAATCATTGCTGTGTTTGCAACAAATTCTTCAATTACAATCGATTGATTTTCACCGGGCTTTCTGTTATCCCTAAGCAGCTCTTCGGCTATGCTGTCTGTAGTCCCTATTATTATTTGGTTAAAATCAATGCTTTCTATTTTTGCAATTGATTCAAAACTCTCATCACAGTATTTGTCTTCCAGATGCCTTTTTATTTCATCTCCCCATCCTAATATTCTTGAATACAGTTCATCTGCAGCTTTTTTTGTAAAAGTTGTAGCCAAAATCTTTGATGGATCAATATCATCCACGAAGATATATTTTAATATCTTCAATACCATCACTGTTGTCTTTCCGGATCCTGGTCCTGCAACTATAAAAAGGGATTTATTGGGCTCGGATAAAATGGCTTTCTTTTGCTGTTTATTTGAAGAAATGTCTCTTTTAAGTACTTTTGATGTGATGTCTTCAAATTCCTCATATGATATCATGTTTTCCCTCTCTTTATATATTTATTAATTTATGTCATTATCTTATTAATATAATAAGTGAGAGAGCGCTTGAAAAGTATTCATTGGTCATAAAATTGTTGTGTTTAATCGGAATTATGATGCTACAATAATTAAATTTTTATGTTATGATATTCAAATATTATATGTGGAAGTTTATACGTTCCATAATATGCATAATGAAGTTAGGGTTTTTAATCCTAACTTTCATTTGGATATTTCTCTTGTTTTTGATTACTTTTCAGATGCTCTAGGGCCTTTTGTTTATATAAGTATTTTTAAATATCTAATTTGAGTTTGGTATTGAAAAAATAGATTTTATATATTATGTTAATTTAAATTATATTTGTTAAATTGATTAGTGAAATTATGTCTGATTCCAGTAATATTGATGCATTCAAAAACGATGTGAGATACAGGGAAAATATTGCTCACATAGAAACTATTCCCGCTAAAAAAGCCAATTTTAAAAGGGTAGATAATTTAAATGAAAAGATAATCGATTATTTGGAATCAAAAGACATGAAATTATACAACCATCAGGCGGAAACATATAATGCAATTCAGGAAGGTGAGCATGTAATAATCACCACGCCAACTGCTTCTGGAAAAACCTTGGCTTTTAATTTGCCTATAATGGAGACCATGATTGAAGATAAAGAAGCAACAGCATTATACATTTATCCGGCAAAGGCATTGTCAAATGACCAGCTTCATGTGCTCGAAAATCTTGAAGATGAAATGAATATAAAAATCAATCCCAGAACATATGACGGGGACACTCCAAGGGAAGATAAGAGGGGCATTCGCGAAAAATCACGCATTGTATTGACAAACCCTTATCAGCTGCATCTTATTTTGTCATGGCATCATCAATGGTCAAGATTTTATCGGAATTTAAGGTACATTGTAATTGATGAGTCACATTACTACAAGGGTGTTTTCGGCTCCAATGTTGCGTTTCTAATTAAAAGATTAAAAAGAATAGCTAATTTTTATGGTGCATATCCTCAGTTCATATTGTCATCCGCCACTCTTGCCAACCCTTTGGAACTTGCCAACAGATTGACTGGAGAAGAATTCAAATTGGTGGATAATGATACATCCCCTAGCGGTGAAAAGGACTTTATCTTATATAATCCTTTTAAGAATTACAAAAGAAATAAGGTCAATATGAAAAACGCTCCATCTGTGCATATGGAAACTGAAAACATATTCATGTATATGATGTTGAAACAGATTCAAACATTGTGCTTTACTGTTTCAAGAAAGACAACTGAATTAATTGCGATGTGGGCTAAAAATGACATGACTCAAATAAAAGGAAAATTGGCTCACAGAATTGCTGCTTATCGGGCAGGGTATCGACCTGAAGAAAGGCGTGAAATAGAAGATGGCCTAAAAAGTGGAAAATACTTGGGAGTCACATGTACCAACGCATTGGAATTGGGCATTGATATAGGATCTCTTGATGCGGTTATCATATCAGGTTATCCTGGAACAATGATATCCACTTGGCAACAGGCAGGACGTGCAGGCAGAAGCCGTCAAAAGTCTTTGGCCATATTGATTGCATTCGAAAATCAGCTTGACCAGTATTTCATGAACAATCCAACATTTTTCTTTGACAAACCCCACGAAAATGCCATTATTGACCTGACCAATCCGATTTTACAGGAGGCTCATTTATTATGTGCAGCTAAGGAATTGCCTTTAAAATATGGTGAAGTGGAGAAATATTTCGGCATCAGCGATGAAATTTTGGAGGATTTGCTTTCAAAAAAAGATTTGCATATCAATGCCCGTGGCGATTATATGTATCCTTATGATGACAATCCTGCCTTAGACCATTCGCTGGACCAAATTTCAGGTCAGGAATTCAAAATTATGAATAATGGGCAGTTGCTTGAAACAATGGAAAAATCACAAGTGTATAGGGAAGCGCATGAAGGTGCAATTTTAATTAACAAGGGGGATACCTATGTTGTGGACAGCGTAAGTCTGTCAAGAGGATTTGTTAATGTCAGTCAAAAAACTGTAGATTATCATACGATGGTTTTAAATCAGACTGACATCAACATCAAAAAGAAATTGTCCAAGACAAAATACGGCAACCTTACAATTCATTTTGGCGAGTTGACTGTAAGTGAAGATTACTTCAAATACAAGAAAATGCAGTTTTCCAAGTCTGTTGGAACTTATCCTTTGGATTTGCCTCCTTTAAAATTCAACACTAAGGGTTTATGGTTTACAATTCCAAAATCGGTTAAAGATACTCTGGAAGATATGTTTCCAAACGAAGAGGAAGTCTTTGCTGGAGGTCTTCATGGTGCGGAACATGCTTTAATTGGACTGTTTCCACTCCATACTATGTGTGATCGGTTTGATATTGGTGGACTTTCAACAAATTATCATGAAGACACTCAAGAAGCTACCATTTTCATCTATGATGGATATGAAGGTGGAATTGGGATATGTGAAAAGGCTGTGGATGTGTTTGTAGATTTGCTTAAATCCACTTTGGATTTATTGAATAATTGCAATTGCCAAAGCGGATGTCCGGCATGCATATATTCTCCAAAATGCGGCAATGATAATAAGCCCCTTCATAAAAATGCCACCAAATATATTCTGGAGTATATGTGTAATCTGATAGCTAATGAAACTTCAGCTAAAAAAGAAGAAGTAAATGAGGAAGTCATAACAATAAAGCAAGATAATGAGGATGACATCAGATATAAGGATGCATTGGAACTATATAATAAAAATGATTATTCTCAAGCCAAAGATATTCTGAATTCTATTTTAAATTCAAATAAAAATCACGTAGATTCAATAGTATTGATGGCCAAAATATTGTATCTTCAAGATCAAAGGGACATTTCAAAAATGTTTGTAAAAAGAGCATTGGCACTTGATAAGTCCAATGAAATGGCTAATGAGCTTGATGTGTTGTTGAATAATAAACAGCCTATTGTCAATGAGGATATTGATGTTGAAATCAATACTATAGATGATGAAGAAATATTATATGAGGAAGCATATGATTTGTATAATCAGGGAGATTTGGATACTGCCTGTGAAATTTTAGAAAAGCTCATAGAATTTGATAGTAAAAATGCGGAAGCACTGGCACTGATGGGTTTAATTTATTATCAATCAGGAATATTTTCAAAAGCCGTTGAATACTTTAAAAAAGCTTATAAAATAAATAAGAATGGGGAAATGGTTAGGGAATTAAAAATGAGAGTTTCTTAAAAAAATTAAATTGGTGATGGGTTTTTAGGTTTTAGTCTATAATCATTGTAATTCCTTCAATGATTAAAACGACACCTATAATTATTGCAATGTATATTGGTTGGTTAAGTGCAAATATTGCAAGAGCTATTGCAACGATTCCCATTATCAACACAAGTATTGAAGTAAATGCGGATATGCGATTCATTTTAGATATCAATCCGGTTATTCCAAATACAATCATTATGAATCCAACAATATAGAATTGAATGCCTGTAATAAATGATAGTGCATTAATGTAGAAAAGGAATAAGAACCCAAATATGATTGCTATAATTCCAATAATAATTGTAATATTTGGAATTGTATTGTCAAAATCCCTTTTCATGTTGAATCCCATGAATGCTGTGCAAATACCAAAGTAGAGTAAACTTAATCCAACGATTATTGAGATTAGGTCTGATGAAAACATTGGGAAAATAATAAATATCAAACCCAATATCACTGAAAGTATTCCTGCACTTCTGTAAATATTAATATTAACACCTCCATTTAAATAAACTAATTAATATTTATGTTGTTAACTATTATTTAATTTTATTTATTATATGGTTATGAATAGGGGCTGAAACCATTTTCGAAGTGTTCGCGAACTTTTTCAAGCTCTTCAGGGATGTTAATTAGTTGGGTACAGTGGTCAATGCAATCTCCACAATATGTACATTCATCAGCAGGGGTTTCTTCATCACCTAACTTATCGTAATACAGTCTGTAAATATTTGATTCTGGTTGGTTTTTGCTTGCATTGTATAGGTGGAAGTAATCTGGAATTGGTATTTCAGATTCGCATGCATCTACGCAGTATTCACATTCACTGCATGGAACTGCAAGTGATGAATAAAGTTTTTCCACCATTTTTGCTAAAAATTCATTTTCTTCATCAGTTATAGGCTTGAAGTTTTCAAATGTATCACAGTTGTCCTCCAGGTCACTCATTTTACTCATACCACATAAAACCATTTTAACGTGTTCAAGTGATGCGCAGAATCTTATTGCCATGCTGGCAATTGACTTATCCGGATTAAATTCCTTAAAATCATTTTCAATCTCTTCAGTGGTGTTTACAATAACTCCTCCTTTCAATGGTTCCATTACATAAACATCCAAACCATGTTCTACACAAATATCATAGCATTTATGAGCCTGGATGGATGAATCTTCCCAATCCAAATAGTTAAGTTCTAATTGAACAATGTCTAAAAAGTCTCCGTATTTGTCAAGGACTTTTTTGAGAAGATCTGCCTTTTCGTGGAAACTGAATCCAATTTTTTTAGCAATTCCTGATTCCTTCATTTTTTTAACATATTCAAAGGTATTGTTTTCTTCAGCTAATTTTAACCATGGCACATTGATATTGTGGACGAAAAACACATCAAAGTAATCTATTCCAAGTCTTTCAAGCATTTCGTTTACAAATTTGTCATTATCTTCAGGGGATGTTAATGCCCATGTAGGCATTTTGTCACAAATCTGGAATGATTCACGAGGATATCTTTCAACTAATGCCTTTCTAATGGCTATTTCGCTTGCTCCATCGTGATAGGCATAAGATGTATCAAAGTAATTGAATCCTTTTTCCATATAAATGTCAACCATTTCGTTGAAGAGTTCCTGGTCAATTTTTGTAGCGTCTGTTTCATCGGTTTGAGGCAATCTCATGCATCCGAAACCAAATTTTGATTTGTAGTTCATAATATAATCTCCAAAGTAATACTATGTTAAATAATTTAAATAGGAATATATTTAAATGTTGTTGAATACAACAATTTTTTTAGAAATGTGTTATTACTTTGATATTACTCAAATATTAAATAGGTTTATTAATAAACAAAACTATACTTATAAATTAATATTATATTATAGGAGACACAAAATGCATGAATTATCAATGGCTCAAGGTATTATTAATGCAGTTATAGATACTGCTGAAAGTAATAATGCAACTGAGGTTAATGAAGTCACTATCGAACTTGGTCGATTAGCTATGGTAAATCCGGAACAGTTAAAATTTATTTTGGGAGTTCTCATTGAGAATACTATTGTTGAAGATGCAGAAATTCACTTTGAAGAGATTCCTGTTGAAGTTGAGTGTTCTGAATGCGGTTTCCATGGTGATGCTATTCTTGATGATAAAGATCACTATGCGCCTATGGTTAAATGTCCGGAATGTGATAGTCTTGCAGTTGAAATCCTTAATGGTAGAGACATTGTAGTCAAAAATATTGTTATCGAAAAACCTGATGATGATTAAGTGAATGGAGATGGAAATATGCACCAAGTAGCTGATGTTGAAGTTGCAAAAAATATTATGGATGCTAATAAGAGATTAGCCGATAAAAATTTAAAAAATTTAGAAGATAAAGAAATATTCTGTGTTGATTTTGTTGGGGCAATTGGTTCCGGTAAAACAACATTGATTGAAGAAATAATTGACAATACTGATTATAACATTGGAGTTCTTGCCGGTGATGTAATATCTGAGTTTGATGCAGGACGTATTGAAAAACATGATGTTCCTGTAGTTGGCCTTAATACTGGTAAAGAATGTCATTTGGATGCACATTTAGTGGGTCATGGACTTCATGATTTGCCGTTGGATGACTTGGACATGATTATTATTGAAAATGTCGGTAACTTGATTTGTCCTGTTGATTTTGAATTGGGTTCCCATATGCGAATTGTGGTTGTAAGTGTCACTGAAGGTGATGACACTGTTGAAAAACACCCATTGATATTCCAAACATCAGATGCTGTCGTTATTAACAAGATTGATTTGGCAGAAGCGGTTGGTGCTGATGCTGATAAGATGGTTGCTGATGCTAAAAAATTAAATCCTAATGTTAAAATTATCAAATCCAGTCTTAAAGATGGTTCTGGATTGGATGAAATTATTAAAGCTATTGCAGAGAAAAAAGATAGTTTATAATTAATTTAATCGGTGGTTTCATGAAAATATGGATTGATATATCAAATGCTCCTCATGTAAGATTTTTCAAAGATGTAATTAAATATCTTGAAGCTGAGGGTGAGGATGTGATTGTTACCGCAAGGCAATTTGGTGACATTCATAAGTTAATGGACATGTATGATATTGATTTCATATCTGTTGGAAAACATGGTGTAAGTTTGTATGATAAACTAAGGGAAAGCACATCAAGAGTTTATAATCTTGTTGATGTTATTCATGATGAAAAGGTGGATGTTGCCCTTAGCAAGCATTCTATTGAACTTCCTAGAATCTCATTTGGTTTAGGAATTCCAAGTTTGTACGTTTTAGACAATGAACATGCACTAGCAGCCAACAAGTTAACTCTTCCATTATGTGACAGAATAATCACACCAAATATCATTGACATGTGGAAATTAATGAAATTTGGAGCAGATCCGAATACAATCATATCATATGATGGAACTTCCGAGTTAATGCATTTTAAAAGTTTCAAATATAATGATAATGTTTTTGATGATTTGAATTTAGATTTAAAACATCCTAAAACTATATTAATGAGGCCTGAACCGTCTCTTGCTTCATATTTGGATGCAGATTGTAGAAAATCTGTCTTGTCCCCTATTGTGGATGAGTTAAAGAATGTGGCAAACATTTTAATTCTCCCAAGATTCAAGGAACAGGCTGAGATATTTGAAGGTATTGATAATGTTTCAATATTGAAACCTCCAGTTGACACATCAAGCATCATTAAAAAAAGTGATTTGGTAATTGGTGCTGGAGGTACAATGAATAGGGAAGCTGCAATTTTACAAACTCCAGTTATTTCTTGTTATCCTGGAGAAACATTGTCTGTTGATCAGTATTATATTAATAAAGGTTTAATGTACAGGTCTAACGATTCAGATGATGTTATTAATAGGGCTTTGGATTTCATTGTTAATCCTCATGAAAAAATTGATGTGAAAACTGATGACTTATTCCAGATAATTATTGATAATCTGTATGATTTGGCAAAAAATGGTAAATAGTTTTTTATAGTAATAATGTCAAATATTATTATTGGTATTTGACTTAAGTTTTTTTGGGCTGGTAGCTCAGATGGGAGATCGTCGCCTTGGCATGGCGGAGGCCCCGGGTTCAAATCCCGGTCAGTCCACTTTTATATTTTTAAAATTTAATAAGAATTGTGATTAGAATATGTTATTAATTGCTCAAAATCATTTACAATTGATTGTAGAAGTTGCAATAATGTTATTTGTGATATGGGTATTCACTTTAAACTTAATTCCATTATCACTTAGTGTGGTAACCTTTTTGTCTTTGTTCTTGATGGGTGGTTTCACACTTCTTTTCGGAGCTGATATTGCACTGCTTGTAATCTCTTCAAGTCAGGCGGAATTTACGCATCCGTTCGGACCGTTAGCATTACTTGGAACTGTAGCTGCATTTGCATCGCTGAAGGTGATGAAGGAATCGGGTGTAGATATAAGGCCACTTAGAAGATTTGTAATATTATTTACAATTGGTATTACTGTTTTCGGTGGATTAATGCACAGGTCTTTTTTGATTTTATGGATTTTAGGTTTATTCTTAGGTTATTTAATAATATCAAAATCATTCAGAGAAAAAACCGTATTAACCGGTAAAAGAATATTGATGTTCGCAGGAGCAGCTGTTTTAGGTTTGATATCTCTTGAAGCATTAGCTAGAATAACTGGAATGACAATTTTCTCACCACTTTTAAGGTTAGGTAGGATTGAACAATACTCTTTAACAAGTATTAAAACAGTATTGAATAACATTCAACTTATAGGGCACAATGGTGCCGCTTCCTATTGGGGTGTTGAGGGAACTGCATTTGCTGAAGGTTATATTACATTGCCGATGCAATTTGTTTTATTCTTCGGTTTGCCATTCCCAATGTTCTTCGGTATATTAGTAAACCAGAAGGATACAATTGACTATATGCTTCCAGGTATTTTCGGATATGGTTTTGATTTCGGATACTTAGGACTCGTTGGATTGATGGTGTTCACTCTTGGTACTATTATAATCGGTCTTAAAGTATTGACAATGTATCGGGAAAGAAGAGAGAAGAATAATAAGAAATACTTAGGTAGAGAAGTATTATTAACCGGTGCATTAGCAGCATTTTGTGCCCAAGCATTAATAGGTTTATTTGTATTTAACAGAACAATCAATGGTATGGCATTATTAACATTCATATTCATAGGTACATTAATTTTAGCTAATGTAGTCACACTTAAAACAAGATCATAGGGAAGTAGTTATATGAAAGCATTGGTATTACTTGGATGTCCTGAAACTCCATCCCAAACTCCGATGGCAGTTTATGTTTTTAATAAATTAACAAAAATGGGTTATGATACAACAATTGCAGCAAATCCTGCCGCTTCAAAATTAGTAAAAATTTCCGACCCTGAAGGATATTATAAGCTTAATCTTGTGGATTTGGAAAGAACATTAGGAGAAATCAACGAAGGGGATTATGACCTGTTAGTTGGATTTGTACATAAGGATGCAGCCGCTTCATTTTTTGTAACATTTGACCAAATTTTAAATACAAAATCTCTTGCATTGGTATTTTCAAGAGATATGGATGAAGTTGAAGAATTTGTTAACATGATTGAAGAAAGTGGAAGCAATGCTAAAATTCAGGCTGTAAGAGCATTCCATAATCCTTCACCAATTAAAGTCAAATTTGATAAAGCAATTAAGGAGTTCGAATAATATGTCTTTTTGTTTAGATACTTACCTTCAACAGTCTGATAATTATGAAATTCATGCTTCAAAAGCAGGTTTTAAAGATTGCGCCATGATTATAAGATTCAAGGCAGATGACTTGGTGTATATAAAACCTGGAGATGAAGTTTTAGGTGTGAGAGTTATTGGAATTCCACCAATTCCAATTGGTTTTGACCATAAAAAAGGAACTGTTTTTCTTCCATATACCAAACCTTGTCACGGAACTTCCGTTGTTGAATTGCCGATAGATGATGATGAAATTGAAAAGATAAGAAAATTAGACACTGGTAATAAAAAATGAAATCAACAGTTGTTGGAAGTTTTCCGGTTGAAGTAAAAGAACCTTCTTCAACAAAAGACAAGTTATTAAAAGCATTTGGTTCATATGATCCTTTTAAGGAAGCTATTAAAAGTAGCGTTACTGCTCAACTTGATGCAGGTATAGATATTATATCTGATGGTCAAGTAAGAGGGGATATGGTTTCTATTTTTACAAAGTATATTCCTGGAATGAAAATTGAAGATGGAAATACTGTTATCGTTTCTAAGATTGTAAGACCTATTCAGGAGATTTCAGTTAAGGATTTGCAATATGCAAAAAAGGTCATGAAAGATTATTTCGGAGGAAATATCCCTGAAGGCAAAGGCGTTAAGGGAATAATCACTGGACCTAATACAATTGTACACTCTTCAAGAATTCAATTTTTCTATAAAAACAAGGAAGATGCAATCATTGATTTGGCCCATTCGCTTAAACATGAGGTTGATGCAATAGCTAAAAAAGTCGACCCGATTTATATTCAGATTGATGAGCCATTTTTATCTACTGGAATGGTTGATATGAAGGTAGCTCGCGAAGCTATTGATATTTTACATGATGGTTTGGATGTTCCTTTGGCAATGCATGTTTGCGGTCTTTTAAATGATGCATTTAATGATATTGCAAAATTTAATGTTGATATACTTGATTTTGAATTTGCAGGCAATGACGTTAATTTGGATGTTTTAGAAAAGAATGCCAATTTGATTGGCAATAAAAAAATTGGTTTTGGATGTGTGGACTCGTCTGTAAATGAAGTTGATGAGATTACAGACATTGATGATTTAGTTTCTAAAGCAATTGATATAGTCGGAAAGGATAATCTGCTTTTGGATCCTGATTGTGGTTTGAGAAGAGCACCTAAAGATGTTGCCTTTGAAAAATTAAAATTGATGAATCAAATAAAAGATAAATATAGCTAATGTGAGTATAATGAATAGGAAACTAAAAATTGCTATTATTGTTGTTTTAGTTTTGATTTTGGCTTATACTGCATTTTATTTTACTGAATATCGTCATGCTGAAAAAAAAGCTACAGATTTGATGAATGGAACGGAAAATGTTTCGGTTATTAAAGAAAACTATGGATTATTTTTAAACGGCTCTGGAAATGATACGTTATTCATTTTCTATCCTGGGGCTAAAAATGAATATGTTTCATATCTTCCGTTGTTAATGGACATATCAAATGGTGGTGTGGATTCTGCTTTGGTCGAAATGCCACTGAATTTTGCATTTTTCGGTGAAAACACTGCTGATTCAATAATCGATTCTACAAATTATTCTCATTATGTTCTTGCAGGACACTCTTTGGGTGGGCTTTCTGCTGCAAGTTATCATAACCACACAGGCAAAGGTGATGCGGTTGTATTGTTGGCAGCATATCCTAATAGTGGTGTTGATATTCCTGTATTGTCAATATATGGCTCTGAAGATGGCATATTGAATAGACAATCTTATAATAATTCAAAAACATTGATGAGTAATCTGACAGAAGTTATTATTGACGGCGGGAACCATGAGCAATTTGCATATTATGGACCTCAATCCGGAGATGGTGTAGCTAACATAACTGCTGAAAACCAGCAAAATCAAACTGCCGATGAGATATTGAAATTCATAAATGAATTGTTTTAAAAAAAGAAATTTTTTAGGAAAAAATATTTTCCTAATTTATCTATATTCATGTTTGAAGTTTTTATCATATAACTTAGATGGATTAAAATCACCAGGGTCTAAAACATCTCCCACTATAATCATTGCAGTCTTTGTTATATTGGCATCTTTAACTTTTTGTGCAATATTATCAAGTGTTCCTTTAATTATTTCTTGGTCTTTCCAAGTGGCTTTTTTTACAACTGCAATTGGAGTGTCTTTTTCATAACCTACCAGCAATTCTTCGACAACCTTATCAATCATACCTATTCCAAGGAATATGCACATTGTTGCATGGTGTTTTGAAAAGCTGGCAATGCTTTCTCCTTCAGGTTTAGGTGTTCTTCCTTCAGGACGTGTGATAATAACGCTTTGTGAGATTTCTGGTAATGTTAATTCAGCTTCAAGGACGCTTGCAGTACCGAATAATGAGCTGACTCCAGGAATGATTTCATATTCGATGTCATGTTTTTTTAGTTCACGTATCTGTTCGCCTATAGCTCCATAGATTGATGGATCGCCGGTATGTACGCGAGCCACCAGTTTGCCCTCATTGACAGCTTCAGTTATTATGGCATCTGTTTCATCTAAATTTAAATAAGCGCTGTTGTGTATTTCACAGTCATCCTTGGCAGGATTTAAAACTTCTTTATTAACGAGTGAGCCTGCATAAATAATAACATCTGCTTTTTCGATTACTCTTCTTCCTTTAACGGTTATCAAATCCGGATCTCCTGGACCTGCACCAATGAAAATTACTTTTCCTTTCATGGTATAATTTTTTATTTCAAGTATTATTTAATTATTATGTATTAAAATTGAGCTTTAATTTTAATAAACTTTATTAATTTCGAAAATAACTAAAAAATATGGATGAAAAAGGTTTTATTTCAATAGAATATTTATTTTCAATCTTTATTGTTTTAATTATTGCTGTAGGTGTATTATTTTTCACATTAACAACAATTGAATCAAATAAAAATATTGAAAATAGTGTAAGCAGTAGGTTAACATTGGATTATGTGGCAAATTTGATAAGTCAGGTAAATGCAAATGGTGAAGGATATTCTATTTATCTTCATCTGGATTCTAAACCAGGATATTATAAGATAACGGTTGAAAAAAACAAACTCACAATTCAATCATGGAATAGAAAAGGAGAAAAATTAGTAATGCCGTTAAAAATCGATTCGAAATATGAGTTGTATAGTGGAAAGGATTATTTAATCAGTAAAAACGACGAAGGAAAAATTGTGATACGATGATGGATAATAAAGGACAGCTTAGCGCCGAGTATTTGCTTCTGGCGGGGGTTTTGATAATTCTTGTGATGTTGGCAATAGTTTTTGTTGCAAGTGAAAATGAATTGAATATGGCGATGAGCGCAGCACGAAATGGTGCAATTGAAGGGATTGGAACATCTTCGCTAGCTTTATATCCAATTGATACGTATAATGAATATTCAAATTCAAAGAGTAGTTTATTGCATCCATATTCGGTTGATATTGTTAATGTAAGTTATGTCGATATGGGTATGGATAAGAACTATAACAAGAAAAAAATCCAATTCAAGGTCTATGCAAAAACATCAAATGAGTACAGCAAAAGTGAACTTGATTCCATTGGAGACAGGATTAATTATAATTTAAGAAAATCAATAGCAATATGCTTTAACTCAAATTCATCAACAAATAAATTATATAATCCCGTCTTTTCACCGCATTATGTTTTCACAACAGCTAATATTAAATGGGTTTAAGAAGATAATAGTATTAGTGATAGTATGGATAGATATGAAAAAGGCAAAAAATGTTTAGAAGATATTCAAAAGGCACCTGTTGAAGAACTTTTCAAAGAATTGGAGGATATAGCCCCTGATTTATCCAGATTTGTTATTGAGTTTCCATATTCTGAGATATACACCAGAAGTGATGTTGATTTAAAAACTCGTGAATTATGTACAGTTGCGGCTTTAACAACTCTTGGTACTATTCCACAACTAAAAGATCATATTAATGCGGCTTTGAATGTTGGAAATTCACCTTCAGAAATTGTTGAAATTATAATGCAGATGTGTGCATATGCAGGTTTTCCAAAATCCATTAACGGTGTAATGGCAGCAAAAGAAGTATTTAAAGAAAAAGGATTGTTGTGAAGGGGTATTGAAATTACATTTGAAACGGTTGGCCATAAATTACAGGAAGAGCTTGTTGATATAATTAAAAATGGTAAGGAAACAAATGATTATGAATTAATCGTTTTTAAATATGTTTTTATTAGTGAGCTTGAAATACCTCTGGTTGAAGATTTGAATTTTGAAATTGTCGATGATGGATTTGTTGTCCATATAATTCCGGATAATTTGAAATTTGACTTGCTGGTCAGATTAAATAATGTATTTGACAAATTTGAGATTATGTTCATGCCCAATTCGTATAATGTGTTAAAATTGAAATTTGTGTTGTGTGATTGAATGTATAGTGATGAAGAGAAAAGGCAATTGATGGATGATTTAGTTGAAATGGAAACATTCAAGGCTGATGTAGGTGATGAAGGCAAAATATTACAGGAAGATTTAAAGAAATTCTTTTCTGAAGGCATTGGGGATAAAGAAGATTTAATTTTTAGATTGGAATTATATTTCTATGCATTTAAGCTATTTTGCAGAAAAAAAGTAAGCATAAAAAACAATCAATTCATGATATGTTTGAATGATTCTCTTCTGGAGTGGGATTTAATTAAATTGGTCATGCAGGACTTTACAGATTTTGAATTGGTAATAGAATCTGTAAAAGAAAATAGTGATGTGCTGATAAATTTGAATTTTACTTATCATTTCTAAATTTTAAAAATTTTGCGGGCATTGTTGGTTGTTATTTCATCAACTGTGCTTAAATCCATATTTTTTATTTCAGCTATTTTTTTAGCAGCATTGACTACATTAACTGGTTCATTTCTTTCTTCTTTTGTCATGGCTAAATAAGGGCTATCTGTTTCAGTTAAAACATAATCCAAATCTATTTTTTCAATTAAATCCTGATGGTGCTTTGAGTAGCATAGCATTGTGGAAAAACTCATAAAACAATTGTCCTTGTTCATGATTCTTTTTGCAGTCTTTAAACTACCTCCATAGCAATGGAAAACGAAATAAGGTATGTCATCATAGTCTTCAATGATGTTTACGGCTTTTTTTTCACAGTCTCTTACATGCATTACAATTGGAACTTTATGGTCGTTGGCAAGATTTAAAAAACTGGTGAAAATCTCTTGCTGTCTTTCTCTTAGGGCTTTATCTGTAACGTAGTAGTAATCCATTCCCACTTCGCCAACAGCTACGATATCTGAAAGATTATCAATCAAATGATTTTGTGCATCTTTTAATTCTTCATCTGTTGAATTCTGTGAACTCACTGGATGAAATCCGAAAGTAGGATAAATAAATCCTTCATATTCTTTTGAAAGCTCTAAAACATTTTGATTACTTTGTCTGTTAAACCCGGATGCAATAACAAAGTCTAATTTATCTTTTGCTCGTTTTATAACATCTTCACGGTCATTATCATAATCTTCAAAATCAATGTGGCAGTGGGTGTCAATCATTTTTTAAACTCCAAATCTTCTATCTCTTGCTTGATATGATCGAATAGCTCTAATAAAATCGACTTTTCTTAATTCTGGCCATAATGTTTCACAGAAATATAATTCGGAATAGGAGGATTGCCATAATAGGAATCCACTTAAACGTTCTTCTCCACTGGTTCTGATAATTAAGTTAGGATCATCCAGCCCTTCAGTGTAAAGGTTTTTACTTACTAAATCTTCATCAACATCATCTATGGAAATTTTTCCATCTTGAACATCTTTAATAATCTTTTTAAAGGAATCTATGATTTCTAAACGTCCATCGTAACCAATAGCTATGTTAAACAATCTTTTTGTATAATGTTTTGTTGATTCTTCAGCTTCATTTATTGCTTCTTTTACGTTGTCCGGAAGTAATTCTGTCCTTCCCACTACCTTAACTCTTACTTCGTTTTTGTGGATTTTTTCATGTGTTACCAGCCTTTTGAAGTTAACAACAAACAGTTTCATTAGTCCTTCAACTTCGTGTTGTGGTCTGTTGAAATTTTCAGTTGAAAAAGCATATGCAGTAATGATTTCAATTCCAAGTTCTATACTCCAATCCAGAACTTTTTCAAGAGTGTCTACTCCAATTTCATGCCCTTTAACAACATCAATATTTCCTTGAAGTTTTGAAAATCTTCTATTCCCATCCATTATTAAAGCAATATGTTTTGGCATTTTTTCAGGATTCAAACCACGTGAGATATACCATTCATATATCTTATATAGAAAATTTTCTCCCATTTAAATCACTTATAATATCTTTTTTTTTGTAGTGTAGACTTAATCTTCAATTAATTCTTCAGCTAAAACTAAACTCCTTAGATAACCTTCAATACTTTGGTCTCTACTTGTGTCAATATAAACTCTATCCATTCCAAATGTTACTGCACCATAACTTGGCCATGAATTAAGGAGCACCATAGTTCTAAAAATTATGTTTCCAACTCTTCCATTTGGGGCAATAATTATGTTGCGTTTGTCTTGTACTGCTTTTTCAATAAGTATATGGTAATTTTTCACATCTTCATCGGTGTTTTCTGATAGGAGTTTGGTTAATTTTCTGCTGTCTTTTATGGAGTTTGAAACTGAACTGTCTCTTCCAAAATCATCTTCTCTTCCTTCAGCGAGAATTGCAATTTTAGGAGTTTTTTCAACTTGTTTGAGAAAATCAATACAGTTCAATGCAATTCTAAATTTGTCTTCAACAGTATTTCCTTCATCAATTCCAACAGGGGTCAATAGGAATTCCTGTTCTCCATTATTGACATATGTTGCTCTGGAAAGATGTGGATAACGTTCTTTTAATTTAGCAATTATATTGGATGCAGATAATGATCCTCGAATCACTGCATCTATATTCCTATCAAACGCCGCTTTTATTAAGTCCTCATCACTATATACTAATCTTAATTCTGTTTTTGGGTGTTTCTCTTTGAAAATATGGCATGCCTGTATAATATTTTCATTTTCTCCAACACCAATAGCTATTCGTTTCATTAGTTTATGTATTTGTATTTCATTATATAATTAAGTTTTTGTAATTTTTTCAATACCTAATTTGTACATATTAATGTTTTAATTGATACTTTAGATATACATAATGTCTTTTATAGATGTTGACCAAATTATAGAATATGAACGAAGATGATATTTTTAAATTGGTTGGTTATGTGATTGCATCAGAATACAGAACAAATATTATTAAATGTATAGGAAATGGCATTAAAATCCCTTCTGTTATTGCAGAAGAAGTGGGTCTAAGGACAAATCATGTTTCAAATGTTTTAAAAGAGTTGAAAAAAGAAAATATAGTAGTTTGTTTAAATGAAGATGCAAGAAAAGGTCGTTTGTATAAAAATACAGAAATTGGTATAGAAATATTAAAATATATTTAAAAAAAGAAAAGAAAAAAATTAGCTATTGAACTCTTCGATTGCAGAGTCAACTAATTTAATTACAGATTCTCCTAAATCTGGATAAGTATCATCAATTTCAACAGGAACATTATCGCAATAAACAACCTCCAAGCCATGACTAATTGCGTCTTTGCTTGCAACATCAACTGCTGCAGCTTTAAGTTCAGTAAGCATGACATCTGCTTTGTCAATATATTTTTTCATATCCTGACGTAATAATGGTCTATTGGATAGATGGGCTGTTGTTCCGATAACTTCACAATCATAATTTTCTTCTAAATAATCAACCAGCTTGTCCTTAACGGATTCTGGAGCTGTTGTTGCAAATAAAACTTTTTTGCCAGCCAGATTACCTAAAGGTTTAGGTCTGAATACTGTAGAAATTACGGTTGCATCGGGATTAACTTCTGCTACGAATTCTTCTATCTTTTTAATTTTATCGGCATCGGCCATAGGCTCTTCACACATTGTTAGTATGACTAAATCTCCAAGACCAACTCTGTATGGTCCAAAATATGTGGTTAAATTTTCAATAGGTTGATTTGCTCCAATAAGTGTTATTTTTTTGTCAGTTTTGATTGGAGGTATTGCAGCACCGCTGCCTTCAAAAATTGCAAATTTGGAATCAACTTTGTTGGCTAATTTGGCACCCTGTTTCATATTGGTTAGGAAAACTTCTCCAGCCATTCCACCGCCGCAACGTCTGCAACCGATTGTTAAAATTCTGCTCATTAAAGCATCTTCCCAATGATCACTGGCTGCATGAACTCCCTTTTCAGATTGTTCAAGTAAATATTCTGCGGTTATCTCTAATTCTTCTCCATGTACAATTTCCGGCTCTTCAGGTCCACCTCTTCCCATTGCTATTACGCATGGTTCATATCCATTTTTATCAATTAGTCTTGACACGAATCCTGAAACTGCAGTTTTACCAATACGTTTGCCGGTTCCAAGAATTGTAATTGATGGCTTTTCCATTATTTCATATTGGGATGTTGGTTCAAATCTAAAATCAGGACCTTCATAAATTACGCCTTCATTTAAAACTTTACATGCTATTCTAAATCTTTTCGGATAGTCAAGTATTGGTTCATCACTCAAATCCATCACTGTGTCGACGTCGAATTCCCTAATCATTTCCACAATGAGGTCATATGGAATATCTTTATCTTTTGCAAACTGGACTGGAACTCCTAGCTTTTCAGAGTATGATTCTTCAGAATCATCCCTTAATTTTTCAGTTCCACCTATAAAAACAGCAGCCACTATGTCAATGTGTTCTAGTTTGTTTAATGTATCTATTGCTTCTTTAGTAACTGGTAAGTAATGTTCTCCATCAACTAAACAAAGCATTTTGTTAATACCTTTCATATATACAGATATGGAAGTTATTATTATTTAAAAATATTTAAAAAAAGTAAAAAAAGTAAAGATTTAAGCCACATTAAGTTCTTTTTCAGAACGTGAAACTAAATCTGCTAAGGAATTGCGAACATTTTCTGGAATGGAATTTCCTTCTTTATCAGCAATAACCTGTGAGATAATTTTACAAAGGACAAAAATTGCATGTTTGTGTTCTGCTTTTGTCTTGTGAATATGGTGCGGACTTATTTTTAGAGTAATGTATTCGCTGCAATCGTTAGTTATTTGATCATCTTCTGCTAAGTATTTCAAAACATATACTAAAAATTGATGTAATTGTATCATTTCATCTTTATACATAACTATCTAACCTATAAAAATTAACTATTCTGTTAGTTAATGATAAATTATATGAAATTATAATTTATTACTCACTTTTTTCTAATAAGGATATATTTATTTTAATCCTATTTAAATATTGCATCACATTTATGCTACAATTTTTGTAGCATCAATTTTTTTATAAAGTGAATTTGATATTATTTGAGATTTACATTGAATTCATTTGTTTCAATGATTTTTGGCAGTCTTCCGATGCTTCCGATATTGTTTTCGCATATCAATAAGATTCCTTCAAAATACTCTCTGTAGTTTTCTGCAGTTTCCAATGCATTAGATACTTTTTCTTCGGAGTTTTTACCGTTAACTTCATTGGCTATTCTTGTTGCAAGTCCATCAGCCACTGAAGGTGATTTGGATATTACTGTAACACTGTCTGATTTTCCAAAACTTATTGAATGTCCAATTTTGCCTGATGATGTGCAGATTCCCAGAGGTTTTTTTCTTGCCTTTAGTTTAAAAGCAATATCATTTCCGAGAATTTCATTATTCGAATATATTCCGCATAAGACGGTGCTGTCATTTATAAGTGCAATGTCTCCGCCATTTTCAACAATGGAATATTTTGAATCGTTTTCAATCAGATAATTAAGTGACAGTTCAGATATTGTCCCGGCGACACATGCCATCGGACCAACATCACAAATATCTGATGAAAAATACATCTTTTGGATGATTGCAGGTAAATTATCTTCATTTACTTTAATTGGCTCTAGTGATAGCTGGAATAATTTATTTTTTCGGATATATGTTTTCAAATCAAATCGAATATCGTAAATGTATTTCTTAAGGCGCTGATTATTCAGGTCAGTCGTTAATCTGATATGTGTTTCTTCAATATTGATTTGTTCAAAATACATATTTCTTATTATTAATTAAGTTTTTATTAAATTTTTTTGTATTCTGCTCAGTAATATATTATAACAGCCTTTTATCTTTAAAATGCAAGAATACCACAACTTCTGCAAGTTGTGGATGAATTGCACTATTGGGTGTACTGTCTTTTTTAATTAATTTTATTGTGTTTTA
>NZ_CAJOJM010000002.1:0-104096 GCF_905234905.1 Methanobrevibacter sp. UBA188
TTAACATGATTTAAAAAAACATATGATAACTATATCAATAAATATAACCTCAATATTTTCTTTATCAACAATGACAATTAAACTTTACTTAATATTCCAAATAGGATAATTAATAGTATTAAAATTTTCCTAAAAATATATTTAAACAAAGCAAATAATAACTATTCCTATGAACAAAAAACGATGCAGCTGGGCAACCGATGTAGAAAACATATATGTCAAATATCATGACGAAGAATGGGGAGTTCCAACTCATGATGATAGAGAATTATTTGAATTTCTAGTTTTAGAGTCATTTCAGGCAGGATTATCATGGATTACAATTTTAAAAAAACGTGAAAACTTTAAAAAAGCTTTTGATAATTTTGATGTTGTTAAAGTAGCCAATTATGATGAAAATAAAGTTAATGAGTTAAGGCAAAATGAAGGCATTATCCGCCACAAAGGTAAAATCACATCAGCCATTAACAACGCACAGGCATTCATCGAAATTCAAAAGGAATTTGGAAGTTTTGATGAATATATTTGGGGATTTACCAACGGTGAAGTTATAAAACATGAATATTTAACCGAATCTGACTTATCCTCAAAGATTTCAAAAGATTTGAAAAAACGTGGAATGAAGTTTGTTGGCCCAACAATTATCTATTCCTATCTTGAAGCAGTCGGAATAATTGACAATCATCAGGAAAATTGTTTTAAATATAAAAAATAGTATAAGATAAATAATTACTCTTCAAGCAATATTATATTTTTTGGATCAACTTTAAGATAATCAGGAATTTCAAAATCATGGTCATGAATCCTTTTTTCACGTATCCATGATAAACCATTTGATAATGATATTCTCCATTCAAACGGCATTTCTAATTTTTTTGAATTTAAAGTATCAAAAGAATTAACATCATCTTTTTTAGCAGCCACAAAATCATGTGCCCTTATTCCGATATGAGTAATATTTGGTGAAATTTTTTTAGATACTTCCAGTATAATTCCCCAATCCAATGATTTTAGATGATAGTCGTCAATAATTTCTATTTTTGAAATGTTTTTACAACCAGTAAGTCTGGCGACTTGAACTTTTTTTGGATTCTCAAATAATTCTCGAGTATCTCCTTTTGCTATAATTTGACCTTCATCCAATATCAGAAGTTCATCACAAAACTGAAAGGCCTCATCACGGTCATGAGTAACTAAAATAGACAGTCCATCAAAGTTAGTTAGCAAATTAACAAGTTCTACACGCAACTGTTCTTTTAAGTAGGCGTCCATCGCGCTAAACGGTTCATCAAACAATATGACATCTGGTCCATATGCCAATATACGAGCTAATGCAACCCTTTGCTGCTGACCTCCAGACAATTGTCGAGGATATCTATTTTCCAAACCACCTAAATGAAAACGTTCAATCATCTCTGACACTATCTTTTCATCATGGTCTTTTGCCAAACCCGCAGCCACATTTTCTTCAACAGTCATGTTAGGAAATAAAGCGTAATTCTGAAATAGATAACCTACATTTCTTTTTTGAGGCTTTATATTAATTTTATTATTTGAATCAAAATAAACGGTTTCTTTATCTGTAGTTAAACTTACAAATCCATTATCTGGATCAACAATACCTGCAATAGATTTGAGTGTCATACTTTTACCACATCCAGAAGGACCAAGAATACCCAAACATCCTTTTTTCAACTCAAAACTAATATTCAAGTCAAATTCTTTAAGTTTCTTTTGGATATTGAATTTTAACACTTTATTACTCATAATCTATCTCCAGTAGTAAATTTAACATCTATTAATTATTATTTATTTCCATTGATTTTCCTTACGTATGGAAATGAAATCCATAATGAAAATAGCAATAAATGCTATGATGATAATGACTATTACATAATAAGAAGCTTCCCCCATATTTCCAGCAGCCACTTCAGAATAAACTGCCATAGGAAGTGTTCTGGTTTGTCCGGCAATATTACCTGCAAGCATAGCAGTAGCACCAAATTCACCTAAACCCCGAGCATAAGCAAGAATTCCACCACTGATAATTCCAGGCAATGCATTTGCAAATAAAACTTTCCAAAATATTTTCCACTCAGACATTCCCAATGTACGGCCGGCATCCAACAGGTTGGAATCAACTTGTTCAAATGCGCCTCTAGCGGAACGATACATTAAAGGAAAAGACATGACGACAGCAGCGATAACAGTTGCCCACCATGAAAAAGCTATTTTTACTGCAAAAAATTCAATGAAAAACTTTCCGATAGGTCCTCTGACACCAAAAACATACAATAAGAAGAATCCTACTACAGTAGGAGGTAATACAAGTGGTAATGTAAAAATTCCATCAAGTATAATTTTTGCTGTGTCGTTTTTAATCTTAACAAGAAACCAAGCAACAATCAAACCTAAAAAAAAGGTTATAAGGATTGATATACTTGCAGTTTTCATTGAGATTCCAATAGGGGACCAATCCATCGCCATGCTCATATCTCCCTTAACATTACTTATTATTCACAAAAAATCTATTCGTGGATAGTAAAACCATATTCTACAAATACGTCTTTAGCTTCTTTAGTTTGTAAGAAGTCAACAAATGCATGTGCACCATCAGGATTTGATGAATTTGAAAGAACTGCTACAGGATAAATGACAGGAGTTTTTAAAGCACTTTCTGGAGCTTCACAAACTACTTTAACATTATCATCAGATTTAGCATCAGTAGCATATACAATACCACAGTCAGCAGATCCTTGAGATACTTGGTTTAATACTGCAGTTACATCAGTACCTAATGATAATTTAGATTCAACATCGCCCCAAATACCAGTATTGTTCAATACTTCTTTAGCGTATTGTCCAGCAGGTACGGATTCAGGATCACCGATAGCAATAGTACCATTTACTTTTTTCAAATCATCAAATGAAGATATATTAGCTTTTGAGTCTTTTGGTACAATTAAAACAACTTTGTTCTCTAAAGATTGAACATTAGTTTTATTGTCGACTAAACTTTTATTAGCTAAAGCGTTCATCTGTTTATTTGCAGCAGACATGAATACATCTGCTTTTAAACCATTTTCAATTTGGGTTTGTAAATCACCACTTGAAGCATAAGTAGGTGTAACTTTTACACCAGGATGTTGTTTTTCAAACATAGGAATTAAATCTTTATCAAAGGCGTTTTTTAAACTTGCAGCTGCAGCAAGATTAATTTCACCAGATACATTACTATTAGTAGAATTAGAATCACCACTACCAAAGTCAAACAAACCGGCAGCACATGAACCTACGCCTACAGCTACGATTAAAGCCAAAATAACTATAAATAACAATTTTTTCATAGATTTCATAGTTTGTCTCCATTTAGTAAATTATCAAAAATACTATCAGACATCAAAATAGGATAATCAAAGATTAATAAAAAGCAATAGACTTTGATATGTAAAAATGTACCTACTATCCAAATAAGTTAATCTGCATTAACATTAACCATTGAATCATGGACAGATAACGTACATTATCAAAAAATAACATTATATCATGAATAAATTTCTATATTCACTTCTCTAATGTTTTCCCCCATTCATTCCACCAATCTCAATTACAATTTAATATCATGAGTAGCAATACTATATAACTTAAAAATGATATATAAATATTTTCATATCGATGAAGAAATTCTCTAAAAATTATATGAATTTTTCAAATTTAACATACAAACATTAAGAATTTCGTTATAAATCTAAATTAATAACTGATACGATTTATAACAACATAAATATAAAAGTTTTGTTATGAAATATCTATATAAATAACATATCGAAAAAATTAAATCAAATTAAAATAGTCTAATTAAGATATAACGTCAAAATATAAAGAATTGCGAATTATAACTTATTAATCATCAAAAGTCATCACATCGGAAAATAACTGTAATAACAAATACAACAATTAAATAATAATTAAACAAATATTAAAAATAAGGTGTTTAAATGTCAATTGAAAAAGTCGATGAAATTTTAACAAAAGCAGAAGTATTCTACTTGTCAACTGTAGATGGAGAAAAACCAAAAGTAAGACCGTTAGGTTTCCACTTGTTATATGAAGACAAAATTTACTTTGGAGTGGGAACATTTAAAGAGGTTTACAAACAAATGGAAGTAAATCCAAATGTTGAAATAGCAACATGGGATGGAGAACATTTTTTAAGATATTACGGAACTGCAGATTTAACCAAAAATGAAGCAGTTGTTGAAAAAGCATTTGAACTTATGCCAGAAATCGCTGATGCATACAAGGCAAACGGCTGGGAAATGGGAGTATTTTTCCTGAACAACGCTACAGCTGAAATAAGAAATATGATGGAAATTGAAGAAAGTTATGAATTCAAGTATTAATGTCAAACATTAATACTCAAACTTTTTTTAAACGTGCCGAATATCAGTATACTCTGAAATTTCAGAGTTTATTGTGCATAAATCACCAATATTCAAATCATGAACATCACCATGTCCAGTAATTCTTGCAAAAGTTTTTAACTCTTCTGTTTCAACCCTTTTTGCAGCAGTTTCTATTTTCAATCTTTTTCTCAATTCATCATCTTGAGTTGCAACACCAACAGGACAATCTCCAGTATCACAAATTCTATATTGTTGGCAAGCTGCCGCAATCATGGCTCCAGTTCCAATAGCTATTGCATTAGCACCCATAGCCAAAGCTTTAGCAAAATCAGAAGAAACTCTTAAACCGCCAGTAATAGTTAAATCAATTTCTGAATTATGATTATCCAGGAATTTGCGAGCCCTTGAAAGCGCATATATTGTAGGAACAGAAGTGGAGTCTCTTACCAATTGAGGGCTTGCACCAGTCGAACCGCCTCTCCCATCAATTGTAATGAAATCCGGTTCAGCATATAATACATGTTCCAAATCATCTTCAATATGGCCTGCAGCAAATTTTAAACCAATAGGTCTTCCCTTTGAACGATGTCTTAAATCATCAACCAACTCCTTCAAATCTTCTTTTGTTGAAATTCCAGGAATTGTTGCAGGAGAGTGAATGTCCTCACCAATCGGTTTACCTCTAACTTCTGCAATTTCAGAAGTTACCTTTTCACCTTGAAGCTGGCCTCCAAGACCCGGTTTTGTAGATTGACCTATTTTAATTTCAATCGCATCGGCATTTTTTAGATTATCTTCAGTAGCGGAATATTTGTTTGGGACATATTCAAAAATATATCTATAAGCATTGTCCATTTCTTCGACTAAAATTCCACCTTCACCACTGCACTGGGCTGTTTTTATAGCTGCACTTCCCTTTGCCAGAGCTATTTTTGTTTCACGAGACAAAGCACCAAAGGACATGTGAGTGATGTAAATAGGACTTTCAATGATTAAAGGTTTTTTAGCGTTTTTACCGATGATTGTTTGAGTATTGACTTCAACATCACTTTCCAATGGCTGTGGATTTAACTGACAACCCAAAAGCAAAATATCATCCCAATTAGGCATTGGAAAGTCAGTATACATTGCTGCAACAATACTCTCACCAGTTATTGCCATTTGGTGTATTGCATCCATTTGCCTTATGTCTTTATCGCTTTTTGCAAAATTCTTATCGTATGCAAGTTCCAAACTTTTCACATCAGAATTTTCAGTTGATTTTGAGTTTTCAACTTCAACAAACTTGGATATATCCTGTTTACATATAGGACATTTATCCAAATCTTTTAATAACACTCCTGTTGCTTCTTCATTGTGTATATGGCCACAAATAGTACACTTGTATATCATAATAACCAACTCGCTTGTTACTAAGTGAACTATTATAGTATATATATTTAGCTATTCGCAAATCTCATTTACAATAGATATTGCATTAAGAGATCTTGGAAATCCAATATAAGGCAACATTACAGTAATGGCAGAAATTAACCTTTCTTTATCGTTGCCAACAGACAAATTACCTTGAATATGACCTCTAAGTTGATTTTCACAACCACCTAAAGTAGTGATGAATGTGAAAGTAATCAATTCCCTTTGTTTATCATTTAACCCTTCCCGCGTGTAGAAATCGCCAAAACAATGACTTTCCAAAAATTTATTGATGTGCTGTTGACCTTCGAGAGTGGAATCATCCATCAACTTAATCAGTTCAACTCCAAAATACGTTTCTTGAATTTCACGGCCTGATTTGTATTTGTTTTCAGCAGCAACATCAGGAATAATATCCAATGGCATTTTAATGCCTTTTTTGTCGAAAACTTTGATAACTACTCCAAAAAAATTATGTGCACGACCAAATCCGACATAAGGCACAGATTGATAGAGCAGTTCTTTAACTTCCCTAGGAGTTACATAGTTATCTAAAGCAGAACTTAAAATCTTTTTAAATGCCTTCGGAGATTGACATGCAATTAAGCTAGCCAAAATTACCAAAACTGATTCATTTTCATTTAATGATGAAAATTCAAGCACCTCATCAAATGCAAAATTCTTAAAAATTTCATAAAATTCAGGGTCGTTTTTTTCAATTCTTCCGAAATTGTCAAATAAATCATTCATAGAATTATTTTAAAAATCAAAATGTAATATATTTTTCTTTTTTAAATAAATATGGAAAAAATACATATATTTTTCAAAAATAAGACAAAATATAATTAATAAGCATAAAATATTTAACATTTAAATAGTAATAGCATTAAAATTAATAAATGGTGATAATTTGTTAGAAGAATATTTGCCATTCATTGGTTTAATCATTTTTGGAAATATAGAAAACCTTATTTTAGCATCCCAAGGTGTTGTAAAAGGTGTTAATATTAAGATTTTAAGTGGACTAAGTATACTTGCAGTAATCTTTTGGTTAATAATCGGAACAGTGGCAACAGAAGCTGCAATCCAATATGCAAATTACATTGAATTCATTGGTGGACTTGCAATTTTTATATTGGGTGTTAAAGCAATCTATGATGCTGTAAAACATATTAGATCAGTTAAAAGTGGTGAATAAAATGGTTGATTGGAAAGAATATGCACCATTTACAGGTTTGCTTATATTTGGAAACATAGAAAACTTAATTTTAGCTTCTCAAGGTGCTGTAGCACATGTAAATCCATTTATTTTAGGTGGATTAAGTTTAATTGCAGTAGTCATCTGGTTATTACTTGGAGCCTTTGGAACTAAAGTTGCTATAAAATATGCAGATTACATTGAAATCATCGGCGGTCTCGCTATTATCATATTAGGTCTCCAATCTATGCTTGGAGCAATGGGATTATTAAAATAGATTTTGGATGAATATCCATCATCTACTTTTTTTTTAAAAAAAAAAACATGGTAAAATACCCTTATAACTAGATTATTAATCTCATTAAATATTATTTTTCAGCATTTTAATTTTATTTGAAAAATCTATTTTTAGTACAACAAAAAAAATTGGAGTTATATTGAAATAACTCACTCTAATAATATCAATTAAGAAAGAAAGCAATTTACTTTCTTTCCATTTGAACTAGTTTTAATCTCCCTTATTCCAGTTTACAATACCATAAACAATGCATAAAAGTGTGGATAAGATAATTCCAACATAAACACCCCAAATTAATGGATCTTCAATTCCTAAAATCATCATACATCACTTCCTTTATTGTCTATGTTTTTAAATGCCTTATCAATTACATCTTGAGCAGGAGGCTTTGTAATCAAACTTACAATAATTGTAATTATTGCTGAAACAGGAACTGCTATTAGCATTACATCAATAAACGGCCATGGAGCAGCAGGGAGAATTGTTTCAACACCAAATATAAATTTACAGATTCCAAGACCTACCGCAGTCTTTTTGAATACAAATGTTAACCAGAATAAACTAACGAAAGTTCCGGATACAATTCCTGCAATAGCTCCAAGACGAGTGATTCCTTTCCAGTAAAGAGCACCTAAAAATACTGGCAGGAACGCTGCTGCACAAATTTCAAAGAATAGGCTGGTTCCGAGTGCAACTACACTTCCCGGAAGTAAGAATGCCATTACCAATGCTAAAATGATTGCAATTAAAATCCCAATTCTTGAAATTGATACTTCATCCAGTTTTTGTTTTGATTTAGCTCTTAAAGTATGATATATATCCACACCAAATGCTGTACCTTGAGTATGCAATTGTGAAGATATTGTTGACATTGCCGCTGCGATTAAAGAGAGCAGGAAAATATAAACAAACCATTCAGGCAGTGCCATTGTAATAAATGTTGGAATGATTTTATCAATGTTTCCTCCAACTACATCCACTGCAATCTTTCCCAATTTATCCATGAAATATACATTTGAAAGAGAACCTACGATATATGCAGTAGTTGGCATGACTGCAATGAATATTCCACCAATTAAAACAGATCTGTTTAATTCTTTGTCTGATTTAACAGTCATGAATCTTACAATCAATGAAGGTTGTGCCAATACCCCAATACCTACACCAATTAATGTTGAAGATACTAATGACCACCAGAACGGTGTTCCAAATTTCGGGAACGATGTCCAACCTGTTCCACCAGTAGCCATAGCATCGGCAGGATACAGATTGCCCATATTCGTTAGAGCTGTATTTGCTGTGTCGACTCCTCCAAGCAACCAGTATACAAATACAAGTAAAAATACCATTGCAACAACCATAATTGTTCCTTGCAATGCATCAGTATACATTACACCACGAATTCCACCAAAAAGCACATAGAATGTGATGATAATTGACAATATTAAAAGAGCGATACTGAAATCAATTAACAAGGAAGATTCTAAAAATCTTGCTGCTCCAATCAATACCACTGCAGCATAAATAGGCATTGCACAAAAAATAATTAACCCTGAAACAGATTGAATGAACTTAGAGTCAAAACGTTTTCCTAAAAACTCAGGAAAAGTCAATGATTCTAATGCATGACCCATACGACGAGTTCTTTTTCCTAAAAATACGAAAGCTATGAATACACCAATAATAATATTTAAGAATGCCAACCATAAAACACTCATACCATATTGCCCTGCAACTCCTCCAAAACCAACAATAGCCGCTGTTGAAATAAAAGTTGCCCCATAACTCATTGCCATGATAAAGGGATGTGTATCCTTACCAGCTATCATAAAATCTTCAGAGGAATTGGTCTTTTTGTATGCATAATAACCTACAAAAACTAAAGCAAATATGTAAATTATAAATACAATTGCTAAAACCATTACGTCCATAAATAATTACCTCTATAAAAAAATAATATTAATCTATAACATATTATTTATATACTATTAAATAATATATAAATATTAGCATAAATATACATCCATGTACAATAATGTACATCATATAATTTGCTTAACCATATGAAAAATTAAACAAAATTATAAATTTTTATATTATTACCCACTAATAATTAAACATATTAAAATAAATAGGGATATTATGTTTTGGAATGAAGAAGCCGAATGTATGAGCAAAGAGAAAAAAGAAGAACTTCAACTTGAAAGACTTAAAAAGACTGTAAAACATGCATATGACAATATAGACTTTTATAAAAAAAGATTTGACGAAATTGGGCTTAAACCTGAAGACATCAAAACTTTAAAAGATATTGAAAAAATTCCATTCACTACAAAAAGCGATTTAAGAGAAGCTTATCCTTTAGGATTACTTGCAGTTCCTCGCGAAGATATCGTTGAAGTGCACGCTTCTTCTGGAACAACCGGAAAACCAACAGTAACCGCATACACACAAGCAGACTTGGATATTTGGGGAGAATGTATTGCACGTGGTCTTAAAATGGCTGGTGCAGAAAAAGAATACATCATCCAAAATGCATACGGATACGGTTTATTTACAGGCGGTTTTGGTATTCACCATGGAGGAAACAAAATGGGCGCAATTACAATACCAATTTCGGCTGGAAATACACAAAGACAACTTGACACCATGGTTGATTTCCAAAGCGACATATTAACTTGTACCCCATCATATGCAATGTATTTGGGAGAATCCAGAGAAAAATCAGGCATTCCCCTTGAAGACATAAATCTAAAAGCGGGAATTCATGGTGCTGAAATGTGGACAGATGAAATGAGAAAAAGAATCGAAACATCCCTCGGAATCAAAACCCACAACATATACGGTTTAACCGAAGTAATGGGTCCTGGAGTAGCTCAGGAATGCAGTTATCAAAATGGAATGCATATTCAAGATGATCATTTTTACCCAGAAATCATTAATTCAGATACTGGTGAAACCTTGGATTATGGTGAAAAAGGAGAACTTGTTTTAACATCTCTTACCAAAACCGGAATGCCAATCTTAAGATTTAGAACAAAAGATTTGACTTCACTTATCGAAGAAAAATGTGAATGTGGAAGAACAACCGTTAGAATGACAAGAATCACCGGAAGAAGCGATGACATGTTAAAAATCAAAGGTGTTATGGTATTCCCATCACAAATTGAAAAAGCATTGCTCAAAATCGAGGGAATCAGTCCTAATTACATGATTCATGTAACAAGACCAGATATTTTAGATGAAGTCGAAGTAAAAGTAGAAGCTTCAAAAGAATTATTCTCAGACGAAATGAAAGAAATGGAAAAAGTAGAAAAACAAATCCAAGCTTCAATCAGGTCAGAAACTGGACTTAGAGTTGACGTTACAATCTGTGAGCCAGAATCTCTTCCAAGAAGTGAAGGTAAAGCTGTACGTGTAATAGATGAAAGGAATTTTGAATAGGTGAAAAAATGTCAGTGAAACAAATTTCAATTTTTGTAGAAAACAAAGAAGGAAGAATTAAAAAAGCTATTAACACATTAGGGCAAGAAAACATCAATATTCGTGCTCTTTCAATAGCAGATACAACAAAATACGGAATCTTAAGATTAATTGTTTCAGATAACAAAAAAGCAATAGATGCTCTTGAAAGAGACGGATTTATTGTAAAAGAAAATGAAGTAATTATTTTAGCAGTTCCAGATGAACCTAATGGATTAAATTCTACATTAGCTGTTTTTGATGAAAAAGGCATTAATTTAGAATACTTATACGCTTTTGTAAGCAGCAAAACCGATGAAGCTATTGTAGTTATGAGATTAGAAAATATGGAAAAAGCTATCGATGCCTTAAAAGATAGCAATGTTAAAATATTAGAGACCAAAGATATTGAAAACTTATAGAAAAGATTAACCTCTTTTCTACAAATTATTTTTATTAAAAATCCATTCTAATTTTAGATAGATTAACCTTCACCAAACAAAAATCAGATTAAATAACTGATTTTTTAGAAAAAATTTCAAAAAAAAAAACAAATAAAAAGAAAATAAAAAAAAGTAAAGAATAATTAAAATTCTTTAATCATATTCGCTACATCTTCTTTTGAATATCCTAAGCGGACAAAAAGATTTTTAAGGGATTCATTTTCAGGAATTGCTCCCAATTCCCTCCAACTTTTAAAATCATTTTTTAAAATACCATTAATTAAAAGTTGAATAGTAATTAAATCATCACTTTTAATAGCAATGAATGCATCTTCATCAGCAAAAACATTATCTGGATCAATTAATGTAAGTTTTCCAGTTACATCTTTTTTTACAATTGCATTATCAATTTTGTAAGTCATAATACCACAACTCATTAATCTAGTAAAAGATTTATTTTAAATAGTATTTAAATATTTAACCTTTAATTGATTTGTACCCACTTTCAATAGCTTTTAAATTCATATCATGGAATTTAGGTTTTAAATTATTTTTCATTGCATCAATGACTGAATCTTTTGATAATGGGAAATTGTCATCAGCAGTCACAGCCCCTAACAGAACCATATTAAGTGCTAAAACACTTCCAGCATCAATAGCCAATTTAGTACCATCAATTGGAAGAACATATTTAAAATTTTCTTTTAAGGTTTTTGTTATGCTATCAACACTTGGATATGCCTTATCAGATGAAGAAGGAATAATTGGATGAGTATTGTAGACAATTTTGGTTTCGCTATTCACCTTATCCAATCCCCTTATTGTTTCAATTGGTTCAAAAGAAAGCAACATATCTGCACCCTCATTTGGAATGATTGAAGAATTATATCCTCCAATTTTTAATTCTGTGGAAACGGAACCTCCTCTTTGAGACATTCCATGAATTTCACTCATTACTACATCCAGACCTTGGTTCATTGCAGCTTCACCAATGATAGTTGAAGTTTTAATAATTCCTTGGCCTCCAACACCACAAATATAAATACTATAATGATTATCCATCTTCTCACCTACCTGCCTCTAAAGCACCATACTTACAAACTTGTATACATACATTGCATCCATCACATTGAGATTTATCTATAACAATTTTACCATTGATTTTTGAAATGGCAGGACATGCAAGTTCACTTACACATTTATCACAATTATTACAATTACTTTCAATAAAATTAACCGGAGGTTTCTTAGTTAAACCTTTTATTAATGTACATGGAGCTTTTGAAACAATTACAGCAGTATCATTTCTTTCAAAAGCTTCTTTATAAGTTTTAACAACTTGTTCCAAATTAAACGGATTAATCACACGTACATAATCACATCCGCAAGCAAGAGCTAATTTACGAATAGAAACTTCCGGAGCTTCATCACCCATCCCATCAATAGGAATGCCCGGATTTGGTTGACCTCCTGTCATTGCAGTAATCCTGTTATCCAAAACAGTCAAGACAAAATTATGTTTATTGTGAACTGCATTAATCAAAGGTGAAATTCCACTGTGGAAAAATGTGGAATCACCAATAAAACTTGCTACCTTTTGGTCTGTTGAAACTGAAAATCCACAGCCATCTCCAACACTTGAACCCATTGACAATAGGTAATCTGCAGCATTATATGGTGGATTAATACCTAAAGTATAACATCCAATATCTGATGCAAATACCACATCATCTGTTTTCAATCCAAGCTCTTCAATAGCTTTATTTATTCCATAATACATTGCCCTGTGAGGACATCCAGCACATAATACCGGTGCACGGGAAGGAATATCTTCTTGCAATTTTTCTAAGCTTGATGAATATTTTAAATCGTTTACTTGTTTGAAATTCAATATCTTATTGAATCCATCTAAAACCACATCAGAATTGAATTCGTGATAAAGAGGGAAAGTTCCATCCAATTTACCATGGACAGTAACATCCAGTTTTTTAGCACCTATTGTGGATAATGTCTCTTTTTCTATTATTGGATCCACTTCCTCAACAATGAAAACTTCATCCATTTCCTTTAAAAATTCTGCTACCTTTTCTTGTGGGAATGGATATGAAAATCCTAATTTTAAAATGTCAATATCCAAATTATTGAATTTGACAACATCATGAGCATAATTATAAGCACTGCTTGATGAAATTATACCATACTTTTTGTCAGCTGAAAAATCAATTTCTGTATTCAAATCACTTTTATTTGTAATTTTTTCAATTTTGTGTATTTTATCCCATAATTTGACATGCATGTCTCCTGCAAAGGCAGGAACAGGAACAAATTGGGATGGATCTTTTTTGAAATGACCTCTTTTCCAATGATTTTCGTTATTTGTAGAATTATCTCCAACATCTCCAAATTCCACAACTCCTCTCATATGAGATACACGAGTGGTTGTTCTTACAATTACTGGAATTTGAAATTGTTCTGACAAGTCAAAAGCATATTTAACCATGTCTTTAACTTCTTGACAGTTGGACGGTTCCAAGATAGGGACATTGGCCAATCTTGCATAATTCCTGGTGTCCTGTTCATTTTGAGATGAGAAAAGAGAAGGATCATCTGCAGACAATATTACCATCCCTCCTCTGACTCCAGAATATGCAGTTGTCATGAATGAGTCTGCAGCCACATTCATACCCACATGTTTCATAAAAGTAAATGAACGCAACCCTGATGCAGCAGCAGTAGCTGCAACCTCCATGGCTACTTTTTCATTAGTAGAAAATTCAAAATAAATATTTGCATCTTTAGCTAACACAGACAATACATTTCCAATTTCTGATGAAGGAGTTCCAGGATAAGTAGCTGCAATAGAAACACCTGCCTCTATTACTCCCCTTACGGCAGCTTCATTACCAAGTAAAAAATGTTTATCACCATTAACTCCTGTAACTAATTCTTTTAAATTCATATATTTTTCCTCAAAATTATCATTAATACAATATATTATATAATAGTTTTAAATATAAATATTCATATTATGATGTTTTATTAGCATTTATAAATCGGAGGGGAAATGATGATTAAAGTATATGTTTCAAGGTTCAATAGTGAAACTGACTCAGAACCTCATTTGGAGTGTTATGAAATAGAAAAAACACCTCAGATGAAAGTTTTGGATGCACTTCAAGCAATTAATGAAAAATATGATGCGGACATCAGTTTTAGAAGTTCATGTAGAGCTGGACAATGCGGGTCCTGCGGAATATTGTTTAAAGGAAATGGTGCTCTTGCCTGTCAAAAAGAGATTATGGATGGAGCAATAATCGAACCGTTGAACTTTCCAGTCATTAAAGATTTAATTGTTGACAAATCAAGTATCGAAGCTAAAGTAAAAGATTTAGAATTGTCCCTCCAATGTGATCATAAATGCAGTGAGCTAAATACTTCAATAACAAAAGAAGACACCCAAGATACAAAAAAAGTAAGGAGCTGTATCGAATGTTATTCCTGTCTTTCAACCTGTCCAGTTGTTAATATAGCAACTGAGGAATTTGGCGGACCTTACTTAATGAGATACATTGATAAATTTGAAACCGACCCAAGAGAAAACTTTGATAGACTCAAAGAAGCATTAGACGAAGGTTTATATAAATGTACCAGTTGTGGAAAATGTCTGGCAGTTTGTCCTAAAAACATAAACACATTTGGTGATGCTATTGAAAAGATGAGAGCAATTGCAGTTGCTAATGGTTCAGGTCCACTTCCAGAACATGTAGCATTTAAAGAAAATATTCTTAAAAATGGAAGGTCAGTAACAACAGATAAAACTCCATTTATAGAGCAAATCGAAAATTATAAAGGCTCAAAAATTGCATTCTTTACGGGATGTATGGTTGACTACAAATTCCCTGAAATTGGACAAATGTTGGTTGATGTTTTAAAGGAAAATGGCATCGATATTGATGTTCCTGAAGGGCAAGTCTGCTGTGGATCACCATTGTTGAGAACCGGTCAAACTGATATAGTTCAAGATCTTGTTGATAAAAATAAAGAGGTTTTTAAAGATTACGATACAATCATTACAATTTGTTCAGGTTGTGGAGCTACACTCAAAAATAACCACCCAGAATTCGGTTCCAAATTACATGTCATGGACATCAGCGAATTTTTAGTGGATAAACTGGATACCAGTAAATTAAAGGATGTAGACATGACTGTTACATACCATGACCCTTGCCATTTAGGTAGAGGGCAAGGCATTAAAGATGCACCCCGCAAGATTATTGAAATGATTCCTGGCATCACATTCAATGAAATGAAATACCCATGCCAATGCTGTGGAGCAGGCGGTGGAATAAAATCCGGAAAACCTGAAATTGCTATGGATTTGGCTAAATCAAAAGCAGAAATGATTAAGGAAACTGATGCTGATGCTGTGATTACCATTTGTCCGTTTTGTGAATTGAATATCAGAGACGGGTTAGATGCAATCGGCTGTGAAAATATCAAAGTGATGCATTTACTTGAATTATTAACAAAATCTTATGAATAATTACTTAGAAGTTGATTAATATGGGAGACACTGCTGTAAGTGAGCAAAAGGTTGTAGAAACTAGTACAATCAATTCATCAGAAAATAAAGAAGACAGTAAAACAGAATCCAAATCAACTTCCACTAAAAAATCAAAAACAAGAACTCAATCTAGAGGAAAAGCACGAGCAAAACTTATTCGTGAAAATGAAGAAAAAGAAGTAAGCCAATTTAAAGAAAACATTTACATAGTTTTTGTGGAATGTGAAACTCCAGGAAACATTGGTTTTCTTGCAAGAACTATGGCTAACTTTGGATTAAAAAATTTAATACTTATAAACCCTCCAACATTAACTAATGACGCTTATTATCAAGCTACCCATGGAAAATACATTGTTGAAAATGCAAAAGTCTATAAAACATTAGACGAATTCTATCAATCACAAAGAATAGATTTTAAAGTAGCATCAACAGGGATGGCTGGAGGAAGTTACAACTTAGCCAGAATCCCTATAAAACCAGAAGAATTGGGAAAGTCATTGAATGCTTCAAATAAAATTGCTATTCTATTTGGAAGAGAAGGGGATGGCCTTTCAAATAAAGAAATTAACGACTGCGACATCTGCGTGTCCATTCCAACAGATCCAACTTACCCGATAATGAATATTTCCCATGCAGCAGCAATAATATTCTATGAACTGTTTAAAAATAAACATGAATTTGGTGTTGAGGGTTTGAATGAAAGCAGTGCTGTTGAAAAGGACTTGCTGTTAAATGACATGAAAGAATTAATAGATTATCTGGACATTCCGGAGCATAAAAAGAAAAATGGCTTGAAAACATTCAACAACATTATTTCAAGAGCATTCATAACTAGTAGAGAGGCCCATACATTTAAAGGGATATTAAGAAGATTAAAAAATAAACTTGGTGAACAATGAGAAGGCCTAGATTTGTGGATATTAGTATTTTTATTCTTAAATACATATTCAACTGGAGATTTTGGATAGCGGAGATTACCAAAAAATCAGAATCTTACAAAAAAATCATTGACAAAATGCTTTTTGAAAATGATGAAATCGTTATCATACCTAATGCCATTAATGTCAATAAGAAAATAGAATCCGAAGGTTCTGAATTCTTACCTTCCGATATTATTAAAGATGTTGTTAAACGCTGTGATGACATTGTAATTATGAATTCATGTTTATGCAGAAGTTCAAACGATTGTAAAGATTATCCTAAGGATATTGGTTGTATTTTCCTTGGACCGACAGCCAACAAAATCCCAGAACATGTTGGTAAAAAAGCGACAGTTGATGAAGCTCTAGCCCACATCGATAGAGCAGATGCTGCAGGTTTAAGCCACCTCATTGGAAGAAATAAAATCGATACAGTTTGGATGAACATACATCCGGGAGAAGGACTCTTAACAATATGTCATTGCTGTCCATGTTGCTGTTTATGGAAAGTTTATCCTAATTTGGATGAGGACATAAGCAATAAAGTAGAAAAACTTGATGGTATTACAGTAAAGCTTCATGAAGATAACTGCAGACTGTGTAAAAAATGTTTAAATGAAGTTTGCATGTTCCAAGCAATACGCTTAAAAGACAACAAAATCTCAATTGATTATGACACTTGTAAGGGATGCGGCCTTTGTACAAATGCATGCAAATTTGATGCTATTACAATTGATTATTCTGATGAAACTATTGATAATGTAATTAATAGGATGGACAATTTATATAAAAAAGAATTATAATGTTTGTGTGAAAATATGGCAATTTTAAGTGATAAAACTATAAAAGAATATTTGAATGAAGGGAAAATATCTATTGAACCTCTTTTAGATGAAAAACAAATACAGCCATCTTCTGTTGACATGAGATTAGGAGATGAATTCAAAGTATTTAAAGTAATTAGAAAACCTTTCATTGATCCTAAAGATGAAGAAGACATCGCTTCATACATGGAATCAACTACCGTCAAAGAAGGTGAAGCTTTTATAATACACCCTAATGAATTTGCGCTTGCAACAACATTAGAGTATGTCAAAGTGCCAGATGATTTAGTGGCAAGAGTTGAAGGCCGTTCAAGTATGGGTCGTTTAGGCGTCACAATGCACGTTACTGCAGGTTTCATCGACCCTGGATTTGAAGGAAAAATTACATTAGAAATTTCCAACATTGGCGCCATGCCCGTAGCACTTTATCCGGGCCAAAGAGTATGCCAAATTGTATTTGAAACCATGACCACCCCCTCAGAATTACCGTATGGACACCCAGATAGAAAAAGCAAATATATGGGACAAACTAGTCCAGAAAGCAGTAGAGTTAAATTAGATTATGAATTAAAAAAAGATTAGGAGATAATATTTATGAATCATGATAAAATGGCAAACATCAGTGCAAAAAGAGGATTTTTATGGCCGTCCTTTGAAATTTACTCCGGAGTATCTGGTTTTACAGATTATGGACCTCTTGGAGCAAGCTTAAAAAATAACATCATGCAAAAATGGAGAAAACAATACGTTTCTGGTGAAGGATTTTATGAAATTGAAGGTCCTACAGTAATGCCTAAAGAAGTTTTAAAAGCATCAGGACATGTCGATAACTTTACAGACCCAATGTGTAAATGTGAAGAATGTGGAGAAGTATTTAGAGCAGACCACATTATCGAAGAGGTTATTGGCGAAGATGTTGAAAGCCTTGAAAACGAAGAGCTTGACCAAATCGTTATCGACAATAACATAACCTGTCCAGAATGTGGTGGAAAACTGTCAAATATCTGGAATTATAACCTAATGTTTAAAACAGAAATCGGTGCTAAAGGAGACAAGGTAGGTTATATGAGACCAGAAACCGCTCAAGGAATATTTATTTTATTCAAACGTTTGGAAAGATTTTTCAGAGGAAAACTTCCATTTGGAGCAGTTCAACTTGGAAAAGCATATAGAAACGAAATTTCACCAAGACAAGGAGTTATCCGATTAAGAGAATTCACACAAGCAGAAGCAGAGATATTTTTAGACCCTAAAGACAAGACCCATCCAAAATTTGGACAAATAGAAAACGAAATTTTAACATTGAATTCTCAGGAAGTACAGGAAAACAACACAGAACCTCTAAAAATTACTGCACGTGAAGCATTGGAAAAAGGTATTGTAGCCAATGAAATGCTCATTTACCAATTATATTTAGCCCGTAAATTTTTAACAGAAATTGGAATTCCTGAAGAAGTTTTAAGATTCAGACAACATTTGGCTGGAGAAATGGCTCATTATGCTCTTGATTGTTGGGACGTTGAAGTAAAAACCGACAAATACGGATGGGTTGAAATTATTGGAATTGCTGACAGGGGAGATTATGACCTATCATCACACTCCAAATTCAGTAATGATGAACTAACAGTATTTATGGAATACGATGAACCTAAAAAAGTTCAAAAAACAGTAGTGAAACCTAACTTATCCAAATTTGGACCAATATTCAAAGGAGATTCACCTAAAGTAAAACAAGCAATCGAAGATGCAAACCCTGAGGACATTAAAGCAGCTCTTGAAAAAGATGGAAAGTTCACCGTGGAACTAGACAAAGTTTATGAAGTGGATGAAGAATTACTTATCTTTGAAGATGTCGAAGAAGAAATTACCGGTGAACAGATAATTCCCCATGTAATCGAACCTTCATTTGGAATTGACCGTATAGTTTATTCCGTTTTATTGCATTCATTCTGTGAAAGCGATGATAAGGATTATTTCAAATTCAATAAGTCTGTTGCTCCAGTGCAAGTTGGAGTGTTCCCCCTTGTAAACAAAGAAGGACCTCGTGAAATAGCTCAAAATCTTACTGAAGAATTAAGAATGAATGGATTTAGAGTTGAATACGATGCAACTGGAACCATTGGTAAACGATATGCCCGAGCTGATGAAATCGGTATTCCTCTTGCAATCACTGTAGATTTCGATACTCTTGAAGATAATCAAGTAACTGTAAGGGATAGAGACACCGAAGCTCAGGAAAGAATCGCCATTGACAAATTGAACGAATACTTGGAAAAATATTATAAATGAGTTTAAACTCATTTATTTCCATTTTTAAAGTTTTCAAATAGATTGACAGCCCATTTAATTGCATCAGCATTTTTTGATGTCAATAGCCTATTTTGATCGAAATAACCATCATCCTTGAATAATCCCAATACCATCACTTCATCAGTAATTATAAGTAAAAAGTTCTTATTTTGACTAAAAGAGGATAAATTTTCAATTTTGGATTCTTTTTCAAAAATATCGAAAATATTATCACTAACAATAGCTTCAACATCAATTTTATTTTCAACCAATCCATCCAATTGTCTGTTAAAATTTTCATAATAAAATGGTAAAATACATTTTACTTCCTTTGCCTGATTTAAGACCTGCTCAATATAGTTATATATTTTATATGCCTCGATGTCTCTTGATTCAATCAGATTAGCCTGACCAATAAGATATAGCTCAGCCACAGATTCATTGGGAATCATGTCAACCAAATGCTTATCCAAAATATTGAAAAATTTATTTAAAGTGTAAATAATTTCATTCAACGCCAAAATAGTTTCAATTTTTAATCGCATACAGTTAGACAAATAATATTTACTGGATTCTCTGTAAATGTAACCCTTTAATTCTAATTTATGCATGGTGCTAGATACGGAACTATAACTTAATCCAGTATCAGCAGTCAAATCCTTCATGCTTTTTGGATGTTCGTATAAAGTCGCCAATACTTTTAACCTTGAAAGGGAGTTTGTTAAATGTTTTACTTCATCTGAAATGGATTCATAATCTTCTAAATAACATTTGTTTTCAATCACAGTAAGACCACCTATTAGTATTACGTATCATAATATTTTTATTACTTGAGATATAAAATCTCTTGAAGTGAACAAATGCAGAAAGTAACACTTCCAAAAACTTTATAATAATTAAAAATTTCAGATATTTTTTTAAAACAGAACAAACAAATTAATAATCAAATAAAAATATAAAACGGGATAAATATGATAGATACACATATGCATGCAGATTCAAGAAGCGGAGAAGACTTTAAAGAAATGTATATTGCAGGAATTGATACTGCAATTACATGTAGTTACTACCCCTACAAAATAGAACACGAAATGATTCTATCAAACCATTTGAACAGAATTTTAGAACTGGATACATCAAGAGCAAAAGAGTACGGACTAGATTTAAAAGTTGCATTGGGAATACATCCAACAAACTCAAATGTCAATCCTGAAAGAATATTTGAAAAACTATACCAATGGATTGAAAACAAGCAAATAGTAGCCATCGGCGAAATAGGTCTTGAAGATTTAACAGAAAATGAATTGACTATCTTTAAAAAACAGTTAGACATTGCAGATGAAACAAATTCAAAAGTAATTATCCACACCCCTCGAAAGAATAAAAAAGAAGTCCTAAAAGAAATTTTAAATATTCTCCCACAGCACATGGATGAAAAACATGCAGTTATTGACCATATTAATCCCCAAGTTGTTGGTGATGCAATAGATACCAATTGTATGCTTGGTTTAACAATTCAGCCACAAAAAATGGACAAAACCGAAGCAATATCAATTTTGGACGAATACGGATTTGACAGATTCGTGCTGAATAGTGACATCAGCAATAAAGCATCAGACCCCCTTTCAGTTCCAAAAACTGTAAGAGAATTGCAAAAACAAGGCTATGATAAAAAAGACATAGATAAGGTATCCCATAAAAATGCTTTAAGTTTCTTTAATCTTGGCCAACAATATTAAGTCATTTAAAAATAAATAATATAATATGATTGAAAAGATACCTATTCCAATTTGCGGATTGATTTTGGCATTTCTTTCACTTGGAAATCTCCTAAATGATACTCATCCCCTTTTAAAGGTAATTTGTGGTATAATAGGTATCGTATTATTAATTTTAATTTTATCCAAACTATTATTATATCCCAAAAAGATTAAAGAGGATTTCAAAAATCCAATTATTGCAAGTAATTCCGGTACATTTTCGATGAGTTTGATGATTTTATCTACATACATCTCACCATTTATGCCGAGTATTGCATATGGTATTTGGATATTGGGTGTAGCCTTGCATATTTTGCTAATTGTTTACTTTACCCATCATTTTATTATTCGTAATTTCAATATTTCAACAGTCTATCCCAGCTACTGGATAGTGTTTGTAGGAATCACGATGGGAGCGATTACTGCACATGCCCACAATCTTGATGAAATAGGTTTTATTTTCTTTTTGGTTGGATTTATAGGAATGATTTTCACATTCCCTCTTGTAATATACAGATATATAAATTATAAAGATATTCCAAATGCCAATAAGCCATTAATTTGCATTTTTACAGCAGTTTTAAGCATATTGATTGTAGGTTACTTAAATTCATATAATGACATATCTATTGAATTTTTAATGATAATGTACATATTTGCATGCATATTTTATATTTTTGCACTAACAAAATTAATAGAATATAGAAATCTGGAATTTTATCCAAGCTTTGCCGCATTTACTTTCCCATTCGTTATCAGCGGACTTGCAACAAAAGGAGTCATATCAAAAATAGGTTCAAATATCATCTTAAATAGTGTTTTAAGTATAGAAACAGTCATAGCTACTGCTATTGTATTATATGTATTAATAAGATATATGAAATTTTTAAGTAGAAATTAATCTACTTAATTTTTATTAACCAATTTAACTTTTTTAGGAGAAATAATGATTAAATTTTTATTTTCAGAACGTGCAAGCAATAATGCTTGAGCACCATATCTTTGCCTCATTTTTTTAATTTTATCCCCCGCAAGCCTAAAATTAGCAGGACTTTCTTTTTCCAAGAAAGACAAATCTAAAATCACAGGATTTTTTTCTTCAACAACCTGATCTACAACATAGTTAACATCATCAATTGATTTTGGCCTGATAAGAGCAATCTCATAAAATGATTGTTCAGGAGTGATTACATAATCAAAGTCATCATATACAGGTGCGGATTGAGGCATCACATCTTGATAAGAATTATAACTTGGATTAGGGTTAGGATTATAATTCCTATTAGGATTATAACTTTGATGAGGATTATGGTTTACATTAGAGTCATGATCTTGTACATGAACCTCATCCTGAGGATGATTGTTTGAGGTACCTTGAAAATTAGTAACCTCAGATTTTATTGTTGCACCAAATTCGCGAAATACATCAGTGAGGCTAGTACCTTCTTGTTCTTTTTTTTCAGATGATTCTGTTTCTTCAAATCCCAAACTTCTTTTTAAATTGTCTGTAAACCCCATTTTAACTACTCCTCTAAGTATTCAAAAATAGCATCTAATAGTTTAGAAGCCCCATTATTATAAACATCTTCAGCAGGTAATCCATATTCAGATTCAAATGAATCAAGTGTCATACCTTCATCAGCATTTTTAAGATTGATTGATAATCCAACAACTTTTGTTGGTTCAACAGCTTCAATAGCCCTTATTTCTTCTTCAATACCTTTAGGTTCCCTATAAGGGTGATTTGGTCTATGACCCACAATGACTGCATCAGGAGCACATCCAATCAATATTGCTGCTGACAATCCTCTTGGATGAGGATTTCCATCTTCAGTTAAGCTGGATTGTCCTTCGATAAAAATAATATCAGGGTTTTTATGTTCTTCAACATATTTAATTGCAGATAATACAGCTGCTGGAACATCCATTGCAGATAAACTTCCAGCTCTAAAATTAAAATCAGTCGGTTCTTCCAATCCCATTTCATCAGTTGAAATTATTGCAGGATTTAAATTTCTTTCAATACAAGATATGCCTAATTGTTTAGTAGTAGTTCTTTTTCCACACTCTTGAGAGGTTCCTCCAACAAAAATAACTGGAGCCTTAGGAGTATAGGAAATTTTTGGTAAAACTTCACAAGATTTTTCAGGAGCAATGCCAGCTATCTTTTCAACAACATCCAATCTAGGACCGATTTCCTTTATAACAACATTTTTTGAATCAGCAAATTTCTTTAAAGATGCATTATCACTTACTGATAAAGATCTAAATGAAGTTATTACATTCAATCCCGCATCGATAGCTTGAACAGCATATTTTAAAGCTGAACCTTCAGCACCAATTGGCAACATTATCACAAGAGATTTTGCATCAGGCGCTTGTTTTAAACATTCATCAAGACTTCCTGAAACAATATGCCCGCAAAATTCTTTTCCTTGCTTTTTAACATTATCATCAATGAATCCAATTGCGTTTACTCCTTCGAGATTGGAGAATTTCTCTCCTCCACCCCCACAACCAACAACAACGAATGGATTTAAATCTTGAATTTCTTTAACTGATTTTACTGAATACAACAATTTCACCCCTATAACTTATAATTTATAATTATCCCTGTAATTTATTATCCTACTATTTTTGAAAAAATCATAAAAATAATATTATATTATTAAATATAATTTTTCATATTAATAAATGTAAATGTTTTAAGAAGAATAATTAATAAATATAGTATTACTAAAAAAAATTAAGGAGAAAGTTGGATGAGAAAACCTTATGTTATTTTAATTGGAAGTGCATCAGGAATTGGAAAATCAACAATAGCTGCTGAATTGGCCAAACAATTAAATATCAAGCATTTAATCGAAAGCGATTTCATTAGAGCTGTTGTTCGTGGAATTATAGGAAAAGAATATGCTCCTGCACTTCACAGCTCATCTTATGATGCATATAAGAATCTAAGAAATAAAGCCCGCTTTGAAAATTATGAGGATTTAGTATCTGCAGGATTTGATGAACATGCATCATATGTGATTCCAGCACTTGAAAAAATAATACAAAGAGCTATTACCGATTATGATGATATTGTTATTGAAGGAGTGCATTTAGTACCTGGATTAATAGATATTGAACAATTTAAGGAATTTGCGAACATATACTTCTTTGTATTGAGTTCTGATGAAGACTCCCACAAAGAGAGATTCGTTAAAAGAGCAGTTCAAATTCATCGTGGTGGAAAACAATTAGATTACTTCAAAGAAAACAGAATTATTCATGACCACCTATTAGAACAGGCAGAAAAAAACGATGTTGTTGTTATCAATACTGAAACAATTGAAAAATCTATGGACAGCATCCTATCAGTGATAAATAAAGCATGCACCACAATAAAATTAACCAATAGTGTTGATGAACTGGAAGATGTTATAAATATCATTATCAATGAAAACAACGGCTCCATTGAAAAGATTACCTACAACATTACTGGATTTAAAGAGCCTCTTGTTAGAAACATAAATATTTCAGATGCAAAATCTTCAATGAGATTTATCAAAAATATCAATGAAAATAAAGATAAAAAGGAATATTTAAGTAAATTATATGATTTGTCAGATTATAGAAATACAGTAATTTGTGCTTCAAATCCGGAAAAAATAGAAAAAATTATAAAAGAATTAGAATCAAAAGGATATGTTTTAAATGAATGAAGAAGAACTTAATGAAATGATTATTAAATGTCCTGCATGCGGTATTGAAGGAGTCGCCAAATCAATTATGAAAGAGATTGAAATACCTCATTTTGGCAAAGTTTTAGAAACAACAATACAATGCCCATCCTGCGGATTTAAACATAGTGACATCATAGCTTTAGAGCAAAATGACCCTGCAAAATATGTTATTGAAATAAATAAAAACACATTATCAACCAGAGTTGTAAGATCACAATCTGCAACAGTTTCCATACCCGAAGTTGGCGTTAAAGTAGAACCTGGGCCAAAATCAGAAGGATATGTAACAAATATTGAAGGAATGCTGACACGTTTTGAAAGTGCAGTTAAAAAGGCATTGAATTTATTTGATGATGAAGAATCACAAAACAATGCAAAGAATACTTTGACTCATATTCAGGAGTTAAAAAAAGGAAACGGAACTGCAACATTAATTATTCTAGATCCATTCGGACAGAGCAATATCGTAAGTGAAAATGTGAAAGTTTTAGAAATTCCCGAAGAGGAATTGCATAATTTAAAAACAGGTTTTAGCCATATCGAAGATAAATAAGAAGAAGATTATTCTTCTTCAAGTTCTTCATCTTCATTTGCTGAGAAATCAGTAAATGAATCTTCTTCTACAACATCTTTTAATTTTAAAGTTTTTTGAACATCCATAGCTAATGCATTACAATCTGCTTTGATAGCTTCTAAATGTAATAAAATTCTTTCTTTTTCTTGATTAATCCTTTCGATATTAGTGTAAGGGTAAGTAGATTCCTTAAGCATTTCGTATTCAATTGTAGTATATGGGTAATCATTTAATTGTTTACATACATTTTTTAAAACATCGCCTAAGAACTTGTTCATTTCAACTTTTACTCTTTCCCTAATCATTTTGTCGTCATCCAAATTTTCTTTCATTAAACGAACAACTTCAGCTTTAGCGAAAGGTAATTTTTCATCATCTTCTTCAATATATTCTTCGGAAGTTTCTTCAATCATTTCTTCTTCAGACACAATTACACCTCGTTTGATTAATTAAAAATATTGAAGATATATGCGATTTTTTAAAAAAAATCATCAATACATCAATATCTAAACAAATATTTGTCAGAAGTTTTATATAAATGTATTGTTTTAATTAGAAAAATGAAGCAGTATTTGGCTATTTTATAGAGCAAGTTATAAAATAATTATAGGGAAAATTAATAATTTTAATAGTTGCAAAATTTTGAAAAATCGTTTGAAAAAAATAAAAAATAGTAGCATTAAAGCTACTTTAAATTACCTTTTCTTTGAGAAATTGTTACCTACAATCATAAGTAAAAACACTATTGAAAGTACTAAAAATACAAATGGATTTCCAGCCACATTACTTTCAAGTAAACTAAAGTTATTTACACTGATTTCACTATTTTTAACAATTTCATCATTATTAGTAGTGTTAGGAGTTTTATTAACAGGTTTTTTAGGAATTTCATCATTTTCAGTGACGTTAACTATTTCAACATCTTCATTATTGTCCAAATTATAATCAAATGTCTCACTAGTTGCTGAAACAATATTTTTAACAATTCCTTTACCTGTTGCTATAGCATCAACCAATAATTCAGCAGATTCACCAGCAGCCAATTTATTAATTGACCAAGTTTGAGTTAATTTATTGAAACTTCCTTTTGAAGCTTTAAAAGATTTCAAAACTAAAGAATCATCATGAACATCATTAACTTCAATTTTTCTAGCATCATCCGGACCATTGTTGGTTAATTTAATTGAATATGTAATAATATCCCCTAATTTATAATAGTATTTAGAGGCTGTTTTTGTTATTATCAAATCACAAGCAGGATTAACAAAAATTGACTCATTAGCATTATTATTGTCTACATCAGGATCAAATTCGTTACCTTGAACGCTTGCAAAGTTTGTGAAAGTTCCAGTGGCTGAAACTTTACAAATCATATCCAATTCCCTAACTTCACCTACAACCAAATCACCAACATACCAAGTTCCATCAGAATAAATAAAATCACTGGCTTTAATTAAAGTTATGCCTTTTGGCATTGTATCTCTAACAATGACCCCACTTGCATTATTAGGACCATTATTTGAAACTATTACAGTCCATTTTATAAATTCACCATAATTCGGATTTGATACATTGACAATTTTTATTACAGATAAATCTGCTACAGGCAAAGCATCAATGAACTCTGAATCATTATTATTAGACATATTCAAATCATATTCACTGCAATTAGCAGATGCATGATTATAAATGATGCCAAGTCCATTAACCATACATGAGATGTTTAAATATGCAGTTTCTTTACTATTCAATTGTTCAATGACCCAGTTATTTCCTATGAATTGTCCAACAGATGCTGTATAATAATTATAGATTAAATTTTCATCCAATAAATCATTCAAAACAACATTTGTTGCATTATCAGGACCATTATTTTTAATGGAAATGAACCAGATAATATTTTCACCATAATAAGGGTTTTTGTTTGATACTTGTTTGACAACCTCCAAATCAACAGTCAATGGAACATCAATTGTTTCATTGTCAACGTTATTGTGAATATTTGGATCATCCTCTTCAGCAGTGATTGAAGCATAATTAGTAATATTTCCTGTTGTATTGACTTCGCAAATAATATCTAATGACTCCTCTTCACCATTTTCCAAACAACACAAATACCAAACACCTTTATCATAAAATCCTTTGGTTGTCACCACATCAACCAATATCAATCCTTTAGGCAGAATATCTTCTACAGCTACAGATGTGGCTTTATCAGGACCATTATTTTTGGCAATTAAAGTCCATGTAATTAAATTACCATATAAGGGATTTGAATCATCAACAATTTTTACAATTGATACATCAGCAGTTTTATTAACTTCAACAATCTCTGAAGCATTATTATTGCTTAAATCATAATCAAACTCACGAGCAGTAACTGAAACATTATTTTGTGTAATACCAGTTCCATTTACCATAGCAACAATGTTTAAACGAATTTCTACACCACAATTTAATTGAGCTATTGTCCAAATACCAGTTCTAGGATTGTATTTACCATTACTGTCATCACTAATCCAAATAAGTGAACCTGGAAGAACATCATTCACAATAACATCATGAGCAACATCAGGACCATTATTTCTAACAACAATACTCCAAGTCACATTATCCCTATAGTTCGGATTGCTTTCATTTACAGTTTTTTCAACCTCCATATCACAAGCAGGATTGATCAATACAGAAGCATTAGCACGATTATTGGACAAATCATAATCAAATTCATTTCCAGTAACATTAGCAATATTGACAAAACGGCCAGTATTTTCAACTTTACAAATTATTTCCAAAATAACACTCTCACCAACAGCAAGCCTACCAATGTTAATAACTCCATCGGAATAACTACCTTTCTCCAAAACAGAATCAACATAAACAAAACCATCAGGCAAGACATCAGTCACCACAACACCAGTTGCAACATCAGGACCATTATTAGAAACAGACAACTTCCATCTAACCAAATCATTGAAATTAGCCTGAGACACATTAACCTGCTTAACAATAGCCAAATCAGAAGCCGGAGAAACATCAATTATTTCAGAATCATTATTATTACTCAAATCATAATCAAACTCACGAGCACTAACAGAAACATTATTTTCGACAGTACCAGTCTGATTAACCATAGTAATAATATCCAATTGAATATCCTCATCAGGATTTAATTTATTTATTGTCCAAATACCAGTTTTAGGGTTAAATTTACCACTGCCATTATCAGCAACCCAAATCAAGGATTTAGGAAGGACATCATTCACAACAATATCATGAGCGACATCAAGACCATTATTTCTAACAACAATACTCCAAGTCACACAGTCCCTATAGTTCGGATTACTTTCATTTACAGTTTTTACAACCTCCATATCACAAGCAGGATTGATTAATACCGATGCATTAGCACGGTTATTGGACAAATCATGATCAAATTCGTTTCCAGTAACATTAGCAATATTGACAAAACGGCCAGTATTTTCAACTTTACAGATTATTTCCAAAATAACACTCTCACCAACAGCAAGTTTATCGATGTTAATAACTCCATTGGAATAACTACCTTTCTCCAAAACAGAATCAACATAAACAAAGCCATCAGGCAAGACATCAGTCACAACAACTCCAGTTGCAACATCAGGACCATTATTAGAAACAATCAACCTCCATCTAACCAAATCATTGAAATTAGCCTGAGACACATTAACATGTTTAACAATAGCCAAATCAGAAGCCGGAGAAACTTTAATTATTCCAGAATCATTATTATTACTCAAATCATAATCAACTTCCTGACCGGAAACTGAAACATTGTTTGTAATTACTCCTGTTGCATTTACACGACAAATGATTTTTAATCTAGATTCCTGATTAACATTAAGAGTACCAATGTTCCATATTCCAGTGATATGGTCATAATTTCTATCGTTGCTAATCCAAATCAAAGATTTAGGAAGAATATCTTTTGCCACAACGCCATGTGCAGTATCCGGACCATTATTTTTAACGACAATAGTCCATTCCACCAAATCATTATAATCTGGAAGTGAATTGTTAACCATCTTTTTTACTTCCAAATCAGATGTTGGAGGAACAATAATGCTAGATTGATCATGATTGTTAGTTAAATTAATGTCAAACTCTTTAGAAGTCACATTAGCTTTATTAACTATTTCACCAGTTTTATTAATTATGGCAAAAATATTAACAATCTTTTGCTCACCAACATCCAATTCACCAATATTCAATATACCTGTTGCAGGATCATATTTTCCACCACTGTCATCACGGATATAAATTAATCCTTCAGGCAAAATATCAGTTACCACAACGCCGGTTGCTTTATTTGGACCTGCATTTGTAATGTTTAATGTCCAGACAACAACATCTTCAAAGTTATAATTATCTGAATTAGAGGATTTCTCTATTCTGCTGTCTATCTTAGGAGAAACTGTGAAAGTTGTCCTATTGGTTATTGCTTTATAATAGGTATCTTCAAAGTGTTTTGCAGTTACATAGTATTTTCCAGGTTGTAAATTGTTTAATTCATCTGAAACTTCACCTAAATAATTAGAATTCAATGTCTTATTGTAAACAACAGTGCCGTCATCTTTTTCTACAGTCAATTCTATTTCCATGTTATATTCACGGTCATCCTGATATAATCTCCCATCATTTGTTGCACCATTAATCGGATTTTCATTATCAATTTTGATTTTAGAATAGCTTGCAGCATTGTAGATTGCATTTGAAACAGCCAAATTATTATATTTTGCAATATTATTTCCACCATGAATGATAGATTTGATTTCTTCACTATCTCCATAATAAATATCATTGGCAAAAATTGGCAATGCATAAACCCATGCCTGATTCTGATACATAGTATTATTGACAAATATTGATTTTTCACTGAATTTATCCAAGTAAACGGCACTACCATTTCTTGCAGTATTATAGTAAAACTCATTATTTTCAATGTTTGTGTTGGTACTGTTTACATAGATTGCACCACCTAAACCTTCATTGTATTTATCTTTATCCGGAATTGCACTATTATTCCTAAATGAAGAATTAACAATGAATGTATTTTTTCCTTTGGTAAATACTGCACCACCATCAATTTCAGCAATATTACCATTTAAAAATGAATTTTTTAATGTGACTGTAGTAGCTTCCATATTCAATGCGCCACCATATGTTGATGCATAATTATCATTGAATTTACAATTATCGAATTCGATATTAAATCCACATAATTGAACTGCGCCACCCAATGGGGCTTCATTTTCAATAAATGTACAATCATTAATTTTTAAATTCATTGAAGGATAAAAACCAAGACCTGTAGATAAGGCTCCTCCATATTCTGAAGCCTTGTTGGATATGAAAATACAATCATTCAATTTCCCAGATGCATGATATGTTAACGCTCCACCCTCATCAGCAGAATTGTTAATAAATATGCATCCTCTATATTCTACACCATTACGGATGCATCCTGCACCACCATGAGTATGACCACCTTTAGAAGTTACATAATTGTTGGTGAAATTACAATTTGAAACAAGTCCATTACAATTTGGCTCATCCATACCTATTTGAATCGCACCCCCATAACAATCACTTCCAACAGTATCAATAACCCGATTAGATGTAAACAAACAATTAATTACTTTTGAATTCTTTCCAAATAACCCTAAAGCACCTCCTGCTATATTTGCAGTATTTGAACTAAATTTACAATTTTTAACAACCGTATTTACCGCAAATGATGAATTATACCTACTACTTACTCCTGCACCACCTGTAGAAGCATGGTTATTTTCAAAAATACAATTATCGATTACAACATTATTGCCTTCAATATATATTCCCCCACCTCTACTACGATTACCATTAATAAATTTTAGATTGCTGATAACAGTGCCTGCAGCCGCACTTTTAATCGAAAAAATCCCTACCGAATTTTTACCATTGAGAGTGGCTGAAGACGATGATGTTATCATAAATACCATCATTGTCATTTTTAGATACGAAACTACCTTTTAAAATAATTTTATCATCAGCGCTTGCCTTATTGATCACCTCTTGAATATCACTAAAACTACCGCCATTCAATGTATATGTTTTAGCAGTTAAAATTTCATCTTTTTGATTATTGTCCAAACTTAACAGTTCATTTTGAGAATTTTCTAGCGTATCTTCAACATCTAAACCAATTTCCATTTCACTACTATTTTCATTTAATTCAACAGCATATGAATTGTCCATATTTAATCCAAATGCTGCAAATACTAAACAAACAAATAGCATCGAAATTAAGAAATTTTTGCTAATTGCTATCTTTTGAGTTTTTTTCAACATTTTATCACCTAAGCGAGGACGATGACAAATACCATTAATTAACAAAAGCTATTAATTAGCAATTAAACTTTTTACCTTAATTAAAATCCTAAAAAGAATGTCCCATCATTATAAAATTTAAAACAGTTCCAAAATCATTAGAAAAACTATTCATTAGCCCCCTAACACAAATATTTTTTTATAAACATTTGCCCAAAGTTTAGAACCATAATAATTTTACAAAGTAAAATAAACTTTTTTAAAATCTTGCTAAATTTACCTTAAAATAAAAGATAACCTCCTTTAAATCCTCAAAATCATTATTAAACTTCAATTTATTTAAATTTTTTCTAAAAAACGATAGCAATTTCTTATTTTAAAAAAATATGCCATTCAAAAATAAAAAACATAAAGTGAAATAAAAAAAATATTTTATCTATGAAAGAGAAATAAAAGTATAATAAAAGTTAAGGTAAGAGACATGAGGAAAAAAATCGCAATATTAATAATGGCATTACTATTAATTGCACCAGTTATACAAGATGTAACTGCAACTAAAACTGTTTTTATCACAACAGACAATATTGTTGATCATGATTTCGATGTAGGATTAATAACAGCCATTAAAAACTACGTACAGGAACTTAGCGGTGGAGAACTTCAAGTTGTAATTGATAATCAAGCCCCAGCTGCCGGAGAAGGTTATCGGTCGATTGAAGTAACAAGTGATGCAAGCATAGATTTAGCTGCATCAGATGCTGGAAATTATATACAATTAGCAAATTATAGTGCACATTCCAATAAACAAATTGTTTTTGTCAATATAGGAGATTATGACTTAGATAACTCTTCAAACTACCTCAGAAGAGCATGGGATGACAATTATACCAATGAAACTATTGCTGGAGTGCATGACCCTGGAACACTTCTTAGAAATTCAGGAATATTTTATGTACAACCTGCAAAAGAATTCCCAGACAAATACAAAAACGGCATTTTAGACAATTATGATGATGAAATGGCTAAACAGATTGCTCAAGAAATTGTTGGCATCATCAATACCCATGATAATGATACAAAAGTATTCAGCGAGGATCTGGTTGTTAAAAATAAAATTAGCCCTGCAGGAATGGCAAATGCAAGCAAAGAATTATTGAATAGTGGTGATAAAGAGTTTAATGGGACCTTCGGAGCATACACTGCCCCACAATTATTATATCAAACCAGTTCCTATTTAAATGGTAATGGATTAGATATTCCAAAAACTTTCAAAGAGCCTGAAAATCCAATGGGCGTTTCAATATTTGCAAAAGGATCATATTCAATTTCTGATTATTTCAAAATGGGAGGAATAGTTAGAAATTATATGGACGAACATGGTCAAGCCCCTGACTCAATTGAATATGAAGGTGCACAAATCAGTTATTATGATTTATTATATAACTTCGCAAAAATAACTCAAAATCATACAGACAGTGCACATATGGGCTTTGAAAATGAATATCAGTTTGAAAAAGTAAATAGTTCATTCTTACTGGATGTATTCCCATTCATATTAGTATTATTCATATTATTCCTTGCGTATTTAGTTTATAAACGAATAAGAAGATAATTTTTAATATCATAAAAAACAAAATTTACATTTTAAAAAAAATAGAGGGAAAAATTATGAAAAGATATATAGCAGAATTAATCGGAACAATGGTTCTTGTATTATTTGGATGTGGAAGTGCAGCAATTGCAGGTTCAGTTTTAGGAAATCTTGGTATTGCAATGGCATTTGGATTATCAATTGTAGCAATGGCATACGTAATTGGCGACATATCAGGATGCCACATCAATCCAGCTGTTTCAATAGGTATGTGGATAGATGGCAGAATGGAAGCAAAAGACTTAATAATGTACATTGTATTCCAATGTATTGGTGCAATTATTGGTATTGCACTTCTTGCAGCTATTATTAACTCATCAGCATACCTTGGAGGATATGCTACAACAGGATTAGGTCAAAACGGATTTGGAATGGCATCAAGTGTTGGCCTTAATGTCGTAGGTGCAATTATTGTAGAAATTATCTTAACTTTTGTATTTGTATTCACCGTTCTTGGCGTTACCAAAAAAGTGGAAAATGCCACTATTGCAGGTATTGTAATAGGTTTAACATTAGCATTTGTACATATCATGGGAATTCCATTAACTGGTACTTCAGTTAACCCTGCACGTAGTTTAGCTCCTGCATTATTCATGGGCGGTCAAGCTCTCCAACAAGTATGGGTATTTATTTTAGCACCTATAGTTGGTGCAGTAATTGCAGGATTACTATACAAAGGTTTAATTTCAGAGGATGCTTAATCCTCTAACTTTTTTTATTTTATATTTTAATACTTCCAGTATACGTACAACCCTTAATCTCTTCAAAATCAGTTTTTATTTTAAAATCAAATGTTTTTTCATTAGCAACATACATATGAGCCAATGCGATTCCCACATCAATAGGATTCCACTTTTTAAGAACTTGACGCTTTAATATATTCTGTCTGATTTGATATACGTCAAATCCATCCTCAGTATGTTTAAAGTACCAAGGTTGCGAATTGATAGCTGACGGCGCTAATCGCGCAGGTTCCAATTTATCATCAGCGTTGTCACTGATTTTGGATAATTTTTTTCTTTTGAAGGAATTAACTTCCCTTGATTTGTCATTAGACTTTCCGAATGCAATTGCAATTATGAAATTAGGATCTTTCTTCTTAACTGATGCCATTCCAACCCAGCAACTCCCAATATCAATACTCTGTAAAAAAAGAGAAACCTGCTGAAAAACAAAACCAATATTTTCAAGATAATTTTCCTTTTTCTCGGAATATAATGTCAAGTAATATGGTGCTTTCCAACGAGTCTTAATGTTGAGTTCATCTTTTTTAAGAATTTCATACCTGTAATCGATTTTCTCATTTAATGGCTTAACATTGGATATGAAGTCATGAATAGGTCCCATATCAATGGCTTCATCAACATACTTGCGACAAGATTTCCTAAGATATATCTGATTGACTAAATTCATTGAAAATCACCTTATATAGAACTTTATAATTAAAACAATATAAAATTTAAATAATATTGAATTGATACATTATAAATAAGGTGAATTTATGAAAATTGTTATTGCAATTGGAGGATCAATATTACTTAAAGAATATGATTGTAAAAAATTCCAAGAGTACAGTGCTATATTAAAGGATTTATCTAAAGAACATGAATTATTCGTCGTTGTTGGTGGTGGAAAGCCTGCAAGAGAATACATCGGAGTAGTTCGTGATTTAGGTGCCGGTGAAGCACAATGTGATGATATCGGAATAGAAGTTACAAGAATTAATGCAAAACTATTATTGTCTGCACTTGGAGATGCAGCATATCAAAGAGTTCCCCATAACTTCCAAGAAGCTTTGGAATTCTCAGCAAGTGGAAAAATTATTGTTATGGGTGGAACCGAACCTGCTCACAGTACCGATGCAGTATCTGCAATTCTTGCAGAATACATTAATGCAGACAAGTTAATTAATCTTACTTCAGTCGATGGAATGTATACCAAAGACCCTAACAAATTTGATGACGCCGAACTTGTTCCTGAAATTTCAGCAACTGATTTGCTTGAATTTTTAAGTGGCAAAGATGTTAAAGCAGGAACTTACGAATTCTTTGACACCACAGCTGTTCAAATGATTAAAAGATCCAATTTAGAAACTGTTATTACCAATGGTTTTGAACCTGAAAACTTAATTAAAGCAGTGAATGGCGAAGAAATCGGTACTAAAGTAATAAATGAATAGGTGATTAAGTGGAAAATCTCATTGATATTGGTTTAAACCTAATGCACTCCTCTTTTAAAAAGGACAGATTGGAAATAATCGAAGAAGCCAAAAAAGTTGGAGTCACCCAGTTTATCATTACTGGAACCAATGTACATTCAAGCCATATGGCTGCAGAATATGTTTCAAAATTTCCTGGAACATTATTTTCAACATCAGGAGTTCATCCTCATGATGCAAAGACTTGCAATGGACATACTATCAATGAATTAGAAAAAATAGCTAAAAGCAAAAGTGTTGTGGCCATCGGAGAATGTGGTCTTGATTACAATAGAAATTTTTCACCACAGGATTTGCAAAGAAAATGGTTCGAAGCACAAGTTGAATTAGCTGAAAAATTAGACATGCCTTTATTTTTACATGAAAGAGAAGCACATAAAGATTTATATGATATATTAAAAAGGCATGACGATGTTGTCGAAAAAGCAGTTGTCCATTGTTTTACAGGAACAAAACAAGAAGCACAAAATTACATTGATTTAGGTTGTAGCATAGGTGTTACTGGATGGATTTGTGACATGAAAAGAGGAAGAGACCTGCAAGAGGCAGTGAGTGTTATTCCTCCCGAAAAATTAATGATTGAAACTGATGCACCATTTTTAATACCTAAAAACTTTGATAAAAAACCTAAAAAAAATAGAAACGAACCGAAATATTTACCACATATCCTCGAAACAATTGCACTTTGCATGGGCCTTGATGCAGAAGAACTCGCAGTTCAAGTTACTAAAAATACAAAAGAATTTTTTAAAATATAAAATGGAGATGAAAAAATGGCAGTAGAACCTCATAAACATTGTCCTATTTGTGGGACACCAATACCTTTAAACGAACTTGTATGCTCACCAGATTGTCAAAAAGTTTGGGATGCAAGATTAAATCAAAGAAAAAGATCCCAGATAATATTATATGTCGTTATTGCAATATTCTTAATAATTTGGGCATATTTAACATTTATGAAATAAGTGATAAATATGATTTTAACATCCTCAAATACCCTTGAAAATAAAACAGTTATAGAATATAAAGGATTAGTTACTGGAGAGTCATTAATTGGTTCCAATATTTATAAGGATTTATTTTCAGGTGTTCGTGATGTTGTAGGTGGGAGAACATCCAGATATGAAGAAGAAATCCAAAAAGCACGGGATATTTCCTTAAACAGTATGACTGAAAAAGCTGAAAGTTTAGGTGCAAATGCAATTATTGGACTTAAAATTTCTTATGATAATCTTGGCGGTACCATGGGAAACACCATTCTTGTTACAGCTTATGGTACTGCAATAAAATACGAATAACATGGAACTTAATAGAAAAGACCTTACTAAAAACGAAAAGCTAAAAGCAGTGCTTTGTATCAGTTTTGGTACAGGAATAGGGCTTATTGTTTATGGAATCTTTTTATATTTTCACATTGATATATACGGATGGAATTTAGGTTTAATTTTTGCACCGTTAGCAGCAGGTTATGCTGAAACCATTTTGGCAAATAGAATCCTTGGTGAAGATATTGGAGCAATAAGTGCTTTCATTCTTTTTATTGATACTACTTTTTACAGTTTTATTTTGAAAAATCCAACATTGGGATGGAATCTCATAACTATAGGATCAGTATTAGTTATTCTCCAAGCAGCATTCCCAACATTAATCAATTATATCCTTTTGGTTGTTGTTGGGGGAATTCTTTCAAATTTCATAAAAACAATCAAAAAATATGAAAGGAAAATTCAATCTGCCATTAAACATCAGCAATATGTTAAATGGGACGGACCTGATGTTGAAGAAGAGGAAGAATTGATTATAACTTATGATGAAGATGAGAGTAATCGAAAAATCAATGATTTGGATTTTTACTTCATAACAAGTACCGATATGCAATCTAGAAAACATGAAATAATGGGAATTTATCAAACTGAGATTATTCTGGATAAAGACCGAAGAATTATTAAATTAGAACCTGAAAAAGCTGAACAAAAAGTTCTTTCAAACATTAAAGAAGGAAAAGATGAATGCTTAATCAGACTGGCTGAAAAAATTAAAAAAGATGGTGGAAATGGAATTTTAAATCTATCAATGACCTATAACTTGATTGGATTAGGCGGTGAAAATATCCAAGTTACTGCAAGAGGAGTGGGCATTAATATTTTATGAATATATAATCCGATTTTATAATTGATTATATTCTAATTTTAAATCAAATTTAGCGAATTCTGTTTCATTTAAGAATTTCTTCATATCCTTATCTAATTTTAAAGCCAAATCAACAACAATACCTAAAAAATTATCAAAGTCTTCCTTTGATTGTGAATCTAAACCATGAGCTAAAATGGAATTATTCCTTTTTTGAGTCAAATCTCTAATCTTATTTTCATTATCCATATAGTATTTACCAAGCTCATCGCCCAATTCATTAAGTAATAGGAAATCAGCAGTTAAGCCAATTCTTATTTTGCCGTCCTCTCTCATTTTTTCTAGATAATTGATGAAATCTTCAGATACATTCTTTTCTAAAAGAATTGAAGTATCTATATCAGAACTTTGAAGGTTATACTTTGACAATTTAACTTGAGCAATCAGTTCAAATGATCTGTATAAACGAGCTATAGCATCATCATACTTATATTCAGCCGCTTTTCTTTTAGAATTGTTAATTAAACATGCAAGCACATAACAATTTTTCAAATTTAATGACTTTGAATTGACAATAATACCTAAAGCCCTTAAATTTTTCTCCAATTTAACTCTGACTTCAATAAATTCTCGATAACTCATATCAACTTCTTTCAAATAAGAATATGCATTTTCAAAGTCCATGTTGTCCCAGTAATAATAGGATTTACAGAGATTTAGAAAAGAGTCTTTAGGAATTGTTATATCTACGATGCGTTTTAAACCATCAATACAAGGCATAAATCGATTAGAATTGAAATTACGTCTAGCCCTCATTATTGAAATTCTATCATATATTTTATACAAATTCTGATAGTTTATTATTTCTGTTCCCAAAGAAACATCTCCTTTAGTTCTGTCCCCACTGACAGAAATTAAATCCTTACTATAAAACATTCCACAACAGGCCATAGCTGCAGACATTGTTTTAGTTCCGGATGTGTAATCCATTATAATTTGATATTCCTTGGTTATATCCATATCCAATTCCCATATTTTAGATTCGAATGTTTCAAAACAGGTGTTGAAATCATCAATAGCATCAATAGGAACAATCTCATAATCATCATCCACTATGAATTCATCATTATCATTTACAAATAACTCTTCAATATAGTTGATTGTTTCCCTAGATTTTTCAGATGCAAAAAATACAACTTTATTGGGATATATTTTAGTTATTGTGGAATATAACTTTTGGGCAAGTAATTTAAAACCTCCGTCATCAGAGTTTGAATCGGTTCCAGTTCCTACAATCATAAATAATATAACTTCTTTTCTTTTCATATTATCACTAAAACAATTATAATTAAATATTTTATAATTTTTCTTTAAAAAATTTATGGAATTAGCAAAATTATGGTAAAATACCTAACATTTTCAAAGCCATATACATTACCAAAATTGAAAATACAATTTTCAGTTTCTTTTGGGGAACTTTATGGGCAAATTTTGCACCGACCGATGCTAGTGGAACTGAAAAAGCAGTAATTAAAACAAAATTAATGATGCTTACATAACCTATTGAATATGGAAATGTATTAACTCCCCATCCTGAAACAACATATGATAAAAATCCGCCAATTGCAGTTAATGAAATGAAAATCGATGATGTTCCAATAGCTTCAATCATTGAAAATCCTAAAAGAGTAGTAAGAATAGCTATTAAAAATATTCCCCCACCAACACCTAAAAGTCCTGATGAAAATCCTACAGCCAACCCTATAATGGCTGTTGAAAGCAAATTAAAAGGTATTTTTGAATCTTGTCTTTCTTTATTAATATTTATTATGTTATTGACTGCTATAAACAGCAACAAACAGCCAAAAATTATTTCCAATATTCTTGATGGCAATCCAGATGCTACAAATCCACCTATAACCCCACCAATTATTCCAAAGATTCCCAAACGTAATCCTGGCTTAATGATATTATCCATTGTCCTAGTATGCCTATATGCTCCACTTAATGATGTTGGAACAATTATTGCCAAACTAGTTGCTAATGAAATAAGCATTGCCAAATCCGGCTCGACTCCAATGTATTTTAACAAGAAATATTGTAGGGGAACTATAATAAATCCTCCACCAACACCCAAAAGACCGGATGCAAATCCTGCGCAAATACCAATTAAAATTAATCCTATGAAATACTCGATTGGAAACATGAACATCATTTATTTAAACTATTAATACTTAAATTATTGTAATGAAAGTTAATAAAACTATCATAATTGGATTGATATCTATAGTGATTGGAGGAATAATCCTTACAAGTGACATTCTTAATCCAATTATTAGACCCGTTACACACTTATTTTTAATGGGATCCTCAAAAGGAAAGGACATTCTCTTTTTTGGTCTTTTAGGGTTGTTTTTGATAATACCCCAATTAATTAAAAAGAATTATGATTCTGAGAAATACCTTCAGATATCAATGGGAATCGGTTGGCTTTTATTAATTTTGGGAATTGCTCTTGAAGTCATGTTCAGACAACAAATGGGAATTAAACTTAACACTGTTTTTTGTTCTATGTCTAACACAATGAGTTCTACAAGCATTTTGCATACCCACCTACTAAAGTCAATTATTGGAGCCCTTATAAGTCAAATTATGGGACCTTTTGTTCAAAGTAACATCAATACTGGCGTTGGCCTATATTCATATGTTCCAAGTTTTGGTTTTTTAGTGATTCTGTTAATCCCCGCATTATTTGTCACATTAATTTTAGCAATTAGAAATCGTCCATGGTTTACAAGTTTACTTTTAGCTTTCTTTTCAAGCTGTCTAATTATCGGAGCCATAGATGGAGGATTATTCGGAACACCCGCATTGGTTGGAATTTTAGGATTATATTTAGTATATAGAAATGGATTCTATATGAATTATATTCTTTACACCGTGTTAGGAGATAAAAATTCACTTGAGAAAAACGAAGAAATTCAGCCAGTTTACCGGAATCGTGGATTTAAAGAATGGAGATACATATTTAATAGATTTCTAATTTGGTTTGTAGTGGTTGGAATAATTATCCTAAGGATGAGCGTTGGAGTGGCTGGTGCTGAAACCGATTATTACACAGTAGACGTTGTAAACCCCACAGACAACATTGATTTGGGAGACATTAATTTAAAAGTCATTGAACAAAAAAATTATACCGATTCAAATAAGACCACATATTATATCGACCACAACTATAATGAAATGGAACTTATAAATGATTTGAAGCATCCTCTGAAGAATTCTTGTGAATATTATACGGTAACCTGGAATATCTTTTCTTATCTTGAAGATTACCCTGAAATTAATAGATATAGTTTTATATTACAAAAATAATTTAAATATAATGAAAAAAATCTATCTAATTTTACCAATATTGGCAGGATTGATGTTTGGATCAAGTGGCATTTTCGTTCGAACATTAACTCAAAATGGCATTGATTCAACCACATTGCTTTTTTTAAGGTTTTCAATTGCTATAATCCCCCTTTTAATTGCTATTTTTTTAACCGATGCCAAATTATTAAAAATAGAATTAAAGGATATCCCTCTTTTTTTGCTTTGTGCAATATGTATTGTTGGACTGAATATATGTTACAATGAATCAATGAATACTGTTCCACTATCTTTAGCAGCAGTACTATTGTCATTAGCTCCAATTTATGTATTAATTTTAGCATACATATTATTTAGAGAAAACATCACCGCCAAAAAGTTAATTTGTATGGCTTTGGCAATTTTTGGATGCATCTTAATGACTGGAGTTCTTGAAAGCAATTTAAGTGATATTCCATTACTGGGCATCATTTCGGGAATAGGTGCTGGATTATTCTGGGCAATCTATCTAATGGCATCCAAAAAATCGATTGAAAATGGAAATCACACTTACACAATACTGATTTATTCTATAGTTTTCATTTCAATAGCATTGATTCCATTTACAAACTTTAGCCAAATTACAGGTTTCATATCAATTAATCCCACATGGGCAATCATATTTCTGATTATACATTCAACATTTTCATTTGCCCTACCATATATTCTTTCTACAGTAAGCTTGAAATATATCGACTCCGGAGTATCATCCATCATAATGTCCGGAGCAGAACCTTTCGCTGCATTAACCTTTGGATTTTTAATCTATTCTGAAGTTCCAACATTTCTAATGTTTTGCGGATTTCTATTAACAATAATATCAATCATGATTATAGGCAAAAAAGAAAATGCGAAAAATTAATTTGACAACCAATAGGGAGAGGTGCATTTCAACTGTAAAATGATTATCAACCAACATTTTAACAAAACTCCACAATAATCTATTTTTTAATTATTTTAAAAGTTTACAACCTATAATAAAAAAAATAAACTTTTTAAGAACAATTCTTTAAAAAAAAGTAAAAAATATTGATTTACTCGGAATTTTTTTTCATACAATAATTTAATTAAAACAGACATTAGCAAAAATATTTATTAAAAATTCAATAAAAAAACAAAATAATGAAAATTAAACAATCATTATAAAATTTAATGAATATAAATGAGCCACTAAACTTGAAGATGAATTTGCCCAAATTCTATTTTCATGTTAAAATATTATTATCTTGGAAAAAAATCAAATTCTAGATACGAACAAAAAACACTTGAAACTTAAAAAAACAACTTTTTTTACAAAGATTTATTAAATCAAAAAATAAATTTAAAAGTATGATTTTAAGCATTATCATACCTACCTATAACGAGGAAGAATACCTTCCAGTTTTATTAGAAAGCATAAAAAAACAAAATTTCAGTGATTATGAAGTAATAGTGGCTGATGCTAATTCAACTGATAGAACACGAGAAATTGCAGAGGAATATGGATGTGTTATAGTAGATGGAGGTCTTCCAGCAGTAGGCAGGAACAATGGTGCTAAAGTTGCCAAAGGAGAGTATTTAATTTTTCTAGATTCTGATTTGGTACTTACAGACGATTATTTGAGAAATGTAATTTATGAATTTAAAATGGAAAGACTTGGAATAGCCATTACACAAATGCTTCCAATGTCAAATAAAATTGAAGACAAATTATTCCACGATTTTGCAAATTACTTTATGATTGGCGTTGAAAACATCAAACCACATGGTGCAGGTTGTTATGGAATTATAGCAAAAAAAGAGTTGCACGATGAATGCAATGGTTTCGATGAATCATTAACTTTTGGTGAAGATACTGACTACATTGAAAGATTAGCTAAAAAAGAACCATTTAAAGTACTAAGAAATGCAAAAATTGGTGTTTCAACTAGAAGACTTGAAGAAGAAGGAATTACAACATTAATAAAACAGTACGGTAAAAGTACTGTGAATGATTTTCTGGGAAAAAGAACTGACGCTGAAGAACTAGATTATAACTTTGACCATGGCCATGAAAAGATTACTACATCAGAATTATCAGGACTTGAAAAAAACGCAAAAAGAATTAATTCAGTTAAATCACGTTATGATAATTCAGTTGAAAGATACAACACAGCCCAATCTAGAATAAAAGCAAATCATCGTAAAAGACAAAAAAAAGTTGTATTTTACTGTGTTTGCGGTGAAGGAATGGGTCATGCTATCAGAACAGGAGTCATTGTTGATAAAATTAAGGAAAAATATGATGTATACCTATTTTCAAGTGACAGAGCATACGAATACTTGAATTCCAAATTTGACAACGTCTATGAAATCGGAGGATTCAATACTGTTTACATTAACAATAAAGTGAATAATCTGAAAACTCTTTCAGATGCCATTAAAAGAAATCCCACAAATATTAAGGTAGGATATGAGAATTTATATAAAAAAGCAGCTCAACTAAAACCGGACGTCATTGTTACTGATTTTGAAATTTATGCTACAATGATTTCTAAAATCAGAGGCATACCCCTGATTAGTTTGGACAATATCCATATGATGACTCAAACTAAAATTGATTATCCAAAAAAATATTTTGGAGAAATGCTTAAAGCAAAGGGAGTTATCAAAACTTATGTTGTAAAACCGAAAATACATATTTTAACCAGTTTTTTTTATCCTAAAATTAAACCAAGAAAAAATGCAGTTATCTACCCTCCAATTATCCGTGAAGACATAATGAAATTGGAACCTAAAGATGGAAATCATGTTATTGTTTATCAAACAAGCCGAGAAAGCGAAAAACTTGTTCGTAAATTAAAAGCACTTAAAAATGAAAAATTTATTGTATATGGGTTTAATAAAAGAGAAAAAGATGGCAATTTAATTTATAAAGAATTTAATGAAGACGAATTTTATGATGATTTGGCATCATCCAAAGCAGTGATTTGTAATGGTGGTTTTACATTCATCTGCGAAGCAATATATCTTAAAAAACCTATTTATTCTGTTCCGGCCAATGGAAATTTTGAACAAATATTAAACGGATTTTATGTTCAGAAATTGGGTTATGGGGAATATCATGAAATCATGAATGCTAAAATGGTCAAAAACTTCTTAAACAGACTTCCAAAATATCAAAAAAGACTTTCAAAAGTTAAAAATTACAACAATGATGGAATTATTAGAGAACTAATATATAGAATTGAAAAATATTCGCTAGGAAAATAATAAAAAAAGGATTAATTAAAAAATTTAATTAATCTATAAAGTTACACCCATTTCCAATTGTTCGGTTAATTCTTTGTATCTGTTACGTATGGTTACTTCAGTTACACCTGCAATATCTGCAACATCCCTTTGGGTTTTTCTCTCACCAAGTAAAACGGATGCAATATATAATGCAGCTGCAGCAACTCCAGTAGGACCTCTTCCTGAAGTCAAACCTTTTTCCATAGCTTTTTCGATTATTTCAATAGCTTTGGATTGTGCTTCACCGGAAAGTCCTAGTTCTGATGCGAATCTTGGAACATAATCAACTGGAGAAGTTGGTGGTAATTTAATGTTTAATTCACGAGTTAAAAATCTGTAGGTACGACCTACCTCTTTTTTAGTAACTCTTGACACTTCAGCAATTTCATCTAGAGTACGCGGAACATTACAACGGCGACATGCTGCATATAATGAAGCAGCAACCACACCTTCAATACTTCTTCCTCTGATTAATTTATTATCTACTGCACTTCTGTAAACAACAGATGCGGCTTCCCTTACACTTCTAGGAAGACCTAATCTTGAAGAATCACGATCAAGTTCACTTAATGCAAATGCTAAGTTCCTTTCAGTAGCACCGGAAATTCTGATTTTTCTTTGCCATTTTCTTAATCTGTACCATTGAGCCCTGTTTCTTGCAGGAATATCACGACCGTAGATATCTTTATTTCTCCAGTCTATCATGGTACTTAAACCTTTATCGTGAATAGTGTAAGTAATTGGAGCTCCAACTCTTGTACGTTTATCTCTTTGTTCATGGTCGAATGCTCTCCATTCAGGACCCATGTCTACAAGGTTTTCATCAATAACCAAACCACAACGAGCACAAACTACTTCTGCTCTTTCATAATCACCAATTAATTCTTCAGAACCACATTCAGGACATACAGTCTGTTTATTATCATCAAAAACTTTTTCTTGTCTTGGTTCTCTTGTAGATCTCCTACCTCTAGTTCTAGGAGCTTCTGTTACTTCTTGTGTCGTGCTTTCATCCTCCTTTTTTTAGGTTTTTTGGATTTTGGTTTTGATACAAATAGTTTTTCACCACAATTTTTCGCAATACGATCCCGATTGGCTGATCTAAATAACCTAATTGAGACGTATGGTTGTTTTGTTGGTCCAAAAACATAGCTAACCTTCCCAATTTTATTTTTATTACTGTCAAAGACAATTCCACCAGGTGACGGTGTTTTAGAAGATCTAGCTATTAATTTACCAGAATTTGCAATATGCAAACTATTTCCTAAGAATTTCATATAATCAAACTAAAATCAAATCTGTATCGTTTATATAATTATAAGAAAAGTAGTATATAAACATATCGGTAATATTTATATACCAAATGAGTTTATATTTAAAAGTTTTACTATTTTCATCTAAGGCCAGTAATCTGTGCTAAAGTCATACCACTGGCCAATTTTTCTACAATTCCTGACTCAGTCAATTTCACTTCAAGCGCTGAAACCATAACTTTATTGAACAATTCCTTAGGAATTATAACAATTCCAGTCTCATCTCCAAAGAAAAAATCACCAGGATTTATGTTATTTCCTTCAATTTCAATTGGTTGGTTTAAAGTACCCAAACCAAGAGCTAAACCAGCATTTGGAACAAAATTGGAAGCAAAAATAGGATAATCCATATATAATAAAGCATCCAAATCACGAACGGATCCATAAATAACGGTTGCCTTAATTCCATTATTTTTAGCCGCAGTAGATGCTAATTCACCCCATATGGCTTTTTCATCATTATCGACTTTGAAAAATAAAATATCTCCATAACCTGCAGCATCAATAGCCAAAGCTGAAGTTCCCCAATCATCACTTGTAGTTTCAGCAGTAAAAATGCTTCCCCACACTTTTAGATTATTAATAGGTTTTATGGATTTTATAGTTCCGGAACGATGTGAAATTCCTTTATATGCATCCGAAATTTGGCATGCAGATATATTTTCAAGCAAGGAACAAAGATGAATATGTTCCCTATAATTATCGCCATTAAATTTTAAATCATCAACAGTAACATTTTTTAAATCAATATCCCCAACATTAACCCGCTTATCTAAATTTTTATTTTTATTTAAAACATCACTCGGAGTTACGCTCATTAGCTCACCATATATTCTTTTTTCATAATAGATATTATGATTGCTTTGTTAAAATATTTTTTCAATATGACACATTTTATATATTAGTTTTACCAATATAAGACATGTAGTATTATAAAAATACTTTAATTATTATATGCTCATAAGAGTTTATTTACATTATTCATTATTATAAATTATTATTAATTAATTCAAAGACAGGAGAAAAATCAAATATTAAGGAATCGAAGATTGGCGAGTTTTATAAATTTCAAATTAAATCATATGGAATGAATTGATAAAACCTTAATTGTGTGACGCTCCTAAATGTATTGGCTCTTTTTCTAGTGTATAATAGATAAAAAAATATGTTTATCGTATAATTTATGCAAGTTTTAGTTATTACATAAATTATCCCGATTAATAAGCTTAGGAGGCTTAAAAATGGGAAAAGGTGAAGAATTAACTACAACAAAATATTTAATTCATGCCCAAATTACCGCCAACGGTATTGTTGAAAAGCCTGATGTTGTTGGTGCAGTATTTGGACAAACTGAAGGTTTACTTAGTAACGATTTAGATTTAAGAGAACTTCAAAGAACTGGAAGAATTGGAAGAATCCAAGTTAACATTCATTCCAATAGCGGAAGGGCAAAAGGTGAAATTGTTATTCCATCCAGTTTAGATAGAGTTGAAACCGCCATTCTCGCAGCATCTCTCGAAACAATCAATCGTGTTGGACCTTGTGAAGCTCAAATTCAAACTTTAAAAGTTGAAGACGTAAGAGCAGTCAAAAGAGAACAAGTTGTTAACCGTGCAAAAGAAATCTACAAAAACATGGTTGAAAGCGTCGGTCCAGCCAGTATGAAAATGATTGAAGAGGTAAGGGAAGCAATGAGAGTTCACGAAATCTCTGAATATGGAGATGATCGTTTACCTGCAGGCCCAAGCATACACACTTCCGATGCAATTATTGTAGTGGAAGGCCGTAGTGATGTTTTAAACTTACTCAAATATGGTATTAAAAATACCGTTGCAGTTGAAGGAGTCAGTGTTCCTCAAGCAATTGGTGAATTAAGTAAGAAAAGAACTACCACTGCATTTGTAGATGGAGATAGGGGCGGAGAACTTATCTTAAAAGAACTCTTGCAAATCGGAGATGTTGACTACATTACACGTGCTCCAAAAGGAAAAGAAGTTGAAGACCTAGAAAAAGATGAAGTTCTAGTCGCACTCAGAGATAAAGTTCCTACAGCACAATTTTTAGCAACAAACAATATTCTGAATGAATCCAATAGTTCTAATAAAAAAGACAACAACAATAAAAAATATCAGAATAAACATTCCAAAAAACATCAAAAATTCACTCCTCGTGAAGAAGTTGTTGAAGAACCAGCTGTCGAAGATGATGAAGTTAGCTTAATGAAAGATATGTTAAAAGAATTTGAAGGCACTGGCAGTGGAGCTATTTTAGATGAAGCATTGAATATGACCAAAGAGGTTGAAGTGGAAAACATATACGAAGAAATCAAAGGTATTGAAGGGACCGCTAATAGTGTCATATTTGATGGAGTAATCAGCCAAAGATTAGTTGATGTAGCTTCCGAAAAAGGAATAAAAAAATTAGTTGCATTCAAATCAATGAATATAGTTAAAAAACCACATGATGTGAAATTAATAACTATTAACTAAATACCACATTTTAGGAAATAGAATCACTATTTCCATATTTTTCTTATTTTTCAAAACTTTTTGTTTAATCGGCTTATTGCTAAACTTAACCTATCCTTCAAATCGCAAAAAATTCATAAATAATATATAATATAATAAACAGAAATATTATAGAATTTAGAAATTGGAGGATAAAAATGAATATCGATATGGATAATTATTATAGTACTAGAAAAAATGTATTCGAAAGAATTGAAGATGCTAGTACTGCAACTAAATTACTCATGTCATTAATGATGGCATGTTTTACAGGTATAATGGCTCAAATTATTATCCCACTCCCATGGACTCCAGTTCCTATAACTGCACAAACATTTGCAGTATTATGTTCTGGTTTACTTTTAGGTAAAAAATATGGATGTTTAAGCCAAATATTATATGTTGTTTTAGGTATTGCATTTATTCCATGGTTTGGTGGAATGACCGGAGGTATTGAAGTACTCCTCGGATCAACTGGAGGATTCTTAATCGGATTTATAATTGCATCATACTTCATTGGAGCAATTAGAGACAAATATGCAGATGCCCGTAACTTTACAAAAATGGCACTAGTAATCGGTGTTGCAAACTTTGCATTAATTTACATTCCAGGTCTTGCAGGCCTTGCATTATGGTCCAGTTATGCAGGAGCACCATTAGGAATAATCGATTTATTAATGATGGGTCTTGTTCCATTTATTGCTGGAGATATTGTTAAAATTTTAGGTGCAGCCTCTGTATCTAAAGCATTTTTACCAAAAGACTAAAAAGGTTTCAAACCTTTTCTTTTTTTATTTATTTTACTGATATTATGAAACTTGTTTTACGAGGTCATCATTTATTATGCCTCCAAGGTTTTCAGGGATATGGCTATGACGATGATTTTGTTAAAAATATGACTAAAATCAATCAAGCTAGAAAATCAGAAGGCACAACCATTTCAATTACAAACAGACCGGACGATATCTGCAGATCTTGCCCAAATTTGAAAGATAATTTATGTCAAAATCATAATGAAAACGAAAAAATCGTATCAATGGATAATGAAGTGTTATCTGAATTTGACCAAACTACGGAATATGATAGCATAGATTTATTTAAAAAAGTTGAAAACATATTTAATTCAAAAGAAAGGGTGAGTAAAATATGTTCTAAATGCATATGGCATGACAAATGTTTGTTTTATCAAAAACTATGAACCGATACTTTTAAATACTACATGATAAAGATATATTAAATGTTGTAATACAACAAATATAGTCCCGTAGGGTAGTGGTAATCCTTCTAGGCTTTGGACCCGGAGACGGCGGTTCGACTCCGCTCGGGACTATTTCAATTAACTATTTTTTATGATATTTTATGGAAAAGCTATTACTTATTGGAATTGATACTAGAAGTATGCTTAACAGTGCTTTAAAGCTCAATTATACGATTTATTCTACAAGTTACTTTTCAACTTCAGACACCCCAATTATTGAAAATCAAAAAATTATCCTAAAGGAAGAGGATGGAGTGAGCTGTGGTGTATTTGAAGATAAATTCAATAGCGAAAATATTTTAGAAATTTCCAGGGATTACCTTGATGAAGTCGACTACATCATACCCATTTCAGGAATCTCCCCATCTGATTTTTCAAAAGGACATAAAAAAAAGATTTTAGGAAATAAGAATGTTAAGGATATTGAAAACAAATATAATTTTTATGAAAAAATCAAAGATGAATTCTTAACTCCAATGACTTTTAATGTAATTGATATAGATGAAGCATTTGAAATAAGTAAAAATTATCAGAATATTCAATTTATTTTAAAACCCGTGCAAGGAAGTGGTGGGTATGATATCAACATGTTAAATAAAAACACATATATTCAATTTAACAAAGGCGAATTTATTCTTCAGGAATATGTCTCCGGAATCAATTTAAGTTCATCAGTTCTTGCAAGTAAAGATAGTGCAAAAACAATAATGAATTCAAGATTATTGACAATTAACGATTTTGAAAAAAATAACAGTTTTATATATGTCGGAAATATTCTGCCTTTAACCAAAAAATCCATTATGGCCAATGTAAAAGATATCAACAAAATAAATGACAAGATGACCAACACATCCCAGGATTTAGCAGAAAAATTCAAATTGATTGGCTCTAATGGCGTGGACTATATTCTTAATGAAAATGGACTATATGTAATCGAAATGAATCCCAGACTTCAGGGAACATTTGAATGCGTAGAAAAATCATTGGGAATAAATATGCTCAATGCACATATAAAAGCATGTTTTGGAGAGATTATTGAAATTCCTAAAGCACAATATTATTCCTATAAAAAAATCATTTACTCACCGACAAGAATGAAATATGAAAAAATAGATTTAGAAAATATTTATGATACACCACATATCGGATCGATAACTGAAAAATCAGAACCTTTACTCACAATAATTGACAAAGATAAAGATTTTGAAAAATTATATGAAAAAGTAGAATCAGCAAGTAAAAAGGTGAATGAGTTAGCTAAAAAAAGCCAACAAGGTGCAAAATAAATATTATTGCTCCAATTGTTATCAAAAAAGTAGTTGCAATCATTGCATAAGTCATCCACATGAATACTCTAGCTTTATTATCAGGGTCTTTCATAAACTGGTCAATTGGATTTCTTTTCATTTTAAACACACTTTCTACAAATTTCTAGTAAAAAAATATTTTACAGTAACGATTTTAAATAAACTTTTTTTAAAAATAAATTAATTTTAAAACTTTAATTAAAAAATAATAAAAAAATAGAAGAAAATGAGAAGTATTAAGAAAAATTTAAGCTTCTACATTTTTAGCTGCTTCAGCTTCAGCAGCCGCTTTTTCATTCTTCTCAATAGTGGATCTAATCATTTTCAATCTTACGAAGTTTTCCCTTTCCATTTCTTGGAGTCTCATATCAATATACTTTTCAGTATTTTGGAATCTTGGAATCATAATATGTTCCAAAGCATTTACCCTACGTTTAGTAGCTTCGATTTCTTCAGCGAGTAAGAAAATTGTTTTTTCTACTTCACCCAGTTCGATTAAGTACTTAACAGATTCCTCATATTTTTTAGCAGCTTCGTCTAATTGAATAGTAGTGTCGGAGAATCCATAACCTCTGTCAATAATGGACCTTTCTTCCATTTTGACATCTGTAACAGGTACTGCAACACCCATAACGCTTCTTGAAGTAATATCAACATCAATAGATTCTTTTACAGATAATGCTGCTTTTCTAACAGCTAAATCACCCATTGCAATTTGAGCTTCAAGTAAAGCTTCATTTGCTTCACTTAGACTTTTTTCTGCGTTTTCACGAATACCTTTGACACGATCCAAGATATCAAAAAACTCTTTAATTAAAGCGTCCCTTTTCTCTTTAAGCAAACCATGCCCTTTAACAGCAAGTTTTGTCCTATTCTTAAGGGACAATAATTCCATACGAGTTGGATTAATTCCATCTATAATATCTTGTGCCATTTAATCACCTACATATACTGTAATGAGACTAGTCATCTTTTGGAAGGTATTGTTCAACAAATTCTTCTTTAACCCTTTTGAGTTCAGTTTTAGGTAAGATTTTAAGTAAACTCCAACCAAGATCTAAAGTTTCAAAGATGGTTCTGTCTTCATCTTTACTTTGGGTAATGAATTGGTCTTCAAATGCTTGAGCAAATTCTAAGAATTTTTGATCCCTTTCAGTAAGTGCTTCTTCCCCTACAACCGCAACGAGGTCTCTTAATTCACGACCTTCTGCATATGCAGAATAAAGTTGGTCAGATACACCACTGTGGTCATCCCTAGTTTTTTCGCCTCCAATACCACCACTCATCAAACGAGAAAGTGAAGGAAGTACATCTACAGGAGGGTAAATACCTTTCCTTGAGATTTCCCTACTTAATACAATTTGTCCTTCAGTAATATAACCGGTTAAGTCCGGAATTGGGTGGGTAATATCGTCTTGAGGCATAACTAAGATAGGCATTTGAGTAATTGAACCTTCTTTACCATCGATACGTCCTGCTCTTTCATAAATACCAGCAAGGTCAGTGTACATGTATCCAGGATAACCTCTTCTTCCAGGTACTTCTTCTCTTGCTGCAGAAATTTCCCTTAAAGCTTCACAGTAGTTAGTCATATCTGTTAAGATAACTAATACTTGCATACCTAATGTAAATGCATAGTATTCAGCAGTAGTCAAAGCCATTTTTGGAGTTAAGATTCTTTCAATAGCAGGGTCGTCTGCTAAGTTCATGAATACTGTTAATTTTTCTAAAGCTCCAGTACGTTCGAAATCTCTCATAAAGAAGTTTGCTTCTTCGTTTGTAATACCCATAGCAGCGAAAATTACTGCAAACTCATCGTCTGCACCTAATACTTTAGCTTGTCTTGCAATTTGTACAGCCAAATCGTTGTGAGGTAAACCAGATCCTGAGAAAATAGGAAGTTTTTGTCCTCTTACTAATGTGTTCATTCCGTCAATGGTAGAGATACCAGTTTGAATAAATTCTTCAGGGAATTCACGAGAAGCAGGGTTCATTGGTGCCCCGTTAATATCTAATTCTTCATCAGGAATAATTTCTGGTCCGCCGTCGATAGGTTTACCAATACCGTTAAAGATACGTCCCATCATGTCTCTGGATACACCGATTTTTGCGGTTTGACCGGTAAATCTGGTTTTGGTATCTTTAGTGTTTAAGTCATTGGTTCCTTCGAAAACCTGAATAACAGCAACATCTTTAGTTACTTCCAGAACTTGTCCACTTCTTTTTTCACCAGTAGGTGTTTCAATATCTACAATTTCATTGTAACCAACGCCTTCTACTCCTTCAACAACCATTAAAGGACCTGAGACTTCAGATACAGTAGTATATTCTCTAGTTTTAATATTTGTATTCATTTTTAAGCCTCACTGCATTGTTTAGTAATTGCGGATTGAATTTCTTCAATTTTTGCATCAAATTCATCTTGTGGGATGTATTTCATTTTACCGATTTCTTCTTTAACAGGTAATGCTACAATGTTAGCAATTGGAGCTCCTCTGTTAACTGCTGCAAGAGATTCTTTGTAGAATAATAAAATGGTTTTTAACATTTTGTACTGTTTATCAGGAGCACAGTATGTATCTACATCATCAAATGCGTTTTGTTGTAAGAAATCTTCTCTTAACATACGAGTAGTTTCCAAAGTAGCTTGGTCAGTTTCAGGTAATGCATCAGGACCAACTAATTGTACAATTTCTTGTAACTCTGATTCTTTTTGTAATAATCCCATAGCTTGGTCACGAGTTGCTCTCCAGTCTGCTGCTACATTTTCAGCCCACCAACCTTCAATACTGTCTACATATAAAGAATAACTTTGTAACCAGTCAATTGAAGGGAAGTGACGTTTATCTGCAAGAGATGCATCTAACGCCCAGAACACTTTACAGATACGTAATGTGTTTTGAGTAACAGGTTCAGATAAGTCCCCACCAGGAGGTGATACAGCACCAACTACAGAAATGGATGCAACATTTGGTTCAGTACCAATAGTTTTTACCCTTCCTGCTCTTTCGTAGAATTGTGCTAATCTGGATGCTAAGTATGCTGGGTAACCTTCTTCCCCAGGCATTTCTTCTAATCTTCCAGAAATCTCCCTCATAGCTTCAGCCCATCTTGAGGTTGAATCTGCCATGAGTGCTACATCGTAACCTTGGTCACGGTAGTATTCAGCAATAGTAATACCAGTATATACACATGCTTCACGAGCTGCTACCGGCATGTTGGAAGTGTTTGCAATAAGAACAGTTCTGTCCATCAATGGATTACCGGTTTTAGGGTCGTCGAGGAATGGGAATTCAGTAAGTACTTCAGTCATTTCGTTACCACGTTCTCCACATCCAATATATACAACGATATCTGCGTCAGCCCATTTAGCTAATTGTTGTTGTGTAACAGTTTTACCTGATCCGAAAGGACCTGGAATAGCTGCTGCTCCTCCTTTAGCTACGGAGAAGAAAGTGTCTTGTGCTCTTTGACCAGTTACTAAAGGTATATCTGGATCTAATTTTTCAATGTATGGACGACTTCTTTTAACAGGCCATTTTTGGAGCATTTGAACTTTTTCGCCACCTACAGTAGCAATGTCTTCCAATACAGTGTATTCACCTTCAGCAGCAATTTCGGTTACTTCACCTTCAAGTGTTGGAGGTACCATAATTTTGTGTAAAACTGCAGTAGTTTCTTGAACTTCACCAAGAACGTCTCCACCTTTTAAAACATCTCCAACTTTAGCCACAGGTTTGAAAGTCCATTTTTTCTCTTTGTTTACAGAATCTACATCAATACCTCTTGCAATAAAATCACCAGATTCTTCTCTGATGATTCTTAAAGGTCTTTGAATACCGTCGAAAATAGAACTCATTACACCTGGACCGAGTTCTACTGACAATGGACCACCAGTACATTCAACTACTTCACCCGGTTGAATACCGGCTGTTTCTTCATATACTTGGATAGTAGCGGTGTCACCTTCAAGCTCAATGATTTCTCCGATAAGCTTTTCATCACCTACTCTAACCATCTCAAGCATCTGAGCCCCTCTCATACCATCTGCGATAATAACAGGCCCAGCAATCTTAATAATATTTCCTTCAATAATCATTTAACCATCTCTACCCCGATAACTCTTTTAATAAGGTCATTTATTTGATCAGATGATCCTTCTGAGGACCCATCTTTATCAGGTATTTCAATTATCATTGGTAATACATCAGAACCAATTTTCCTATTAATGTGTTCTCGTATTTCATTAGCCATTAATTGAGTAATGATAATAATTGAAATTTCATCATCTAAAAATTTATCAAAAGCTGCGATAGCTTCTTCTGAAGTGTTAACAACTTCAGCTTTTTTGACACCACCAAGTCTAAATCCAGATACAGTGTCAATATCACCTATAATTGCTACAGAACTCATATTAACATCTCCATGATTTTAGAATTAGGGAAGTCTGCTTCTCTTTTTGCTCTTGCAATAATTTTTAAATTTTTAATTTCATTTTCTTTTTGACTTAAATAACCAATAATTGGACCAACACCTAATGGTTTTTTAACGGATAAGGATTTTGCATAATTTGATGCATAAACATCCAATGCTTTTTCAAATACAGCTACTGAACCAGTTTCATTATATACTGGAATTACCTCAGTTAATGCTTCAGCATATTTTGTTCCTTCTAAACCAGACACCACATTAGTAACATCCGGAGATTCCATTAAATCTTTAAGTTTCCATTCACGTAATTGGTATCCTTCTTCTAACATATAAGGAGCAATTTGATCATAATCAAGACCATCTTGTTTTGCCCTTATAATTAATTTAAGATTAGCTACATCAACTTGAGTTCCAACATATGAATATACAATTTGTCTATTTTCATCAGCAGGAACATCAGAAGAACGTAATAAATTGCCTAAATAATATTTATCTAAAGCAGATTCTAATGGAAGAATCATATTAGTTTCTTCATATTGTGGAAGAGCATCTTCTAAAGCAGCTGCATATTCAGTACCATCTAAACTTGTGACAATATCAGTTACCTTTTCAGAATCAGCTAATGATTCCAAATCACCATATAATGATCCGCAAGGAATTAATAATTCTTTAGTTTCATCTGGTGAAAGACCAACTTCCTTAGCAGTTAAAAGACTTTTAATGTTGTCTATGTCAGTTTTTTTAGACATGACAGCAAAAGGATCTTTTACTTCCTTAGGAGCGATTCTTGCAATAAAGTCATAAGTATTAGCACGTTCAACATCCAATGCTTTATCAAGAGGATATTCATCAAGAACATCAGCATATTCAGGAATACCTTTAAGATAGTTTTCAACTTCTTCTACATTGTTGGTTTCAACAATTTCAGAAATTTGTTTTTCATTAAATAGTCTTCCTTTTCTAGCTCTTACTCTTGCACTTGGGTTAAGATAAGGATAAATGTCCAAAACTGGTCTAGATGCAATGATTACAATAACTGCACCAACAATAAGAACTGCCATTAAACAGAACACAAGAAATGTTTCATGTGTAAGTCCAACAGAACTTATTAAAGTAGCAATTTCATCTGCCATAATTTATCCTCCTAATTATTTAAATAATATTTCAGCAACTTCACTACGTAAGATACTTTTAAATCTATCTAATCTAGCTTCAATAGTGTTATTTACTTCAATATCACCATTACTTGTTTTTAAAATAGCTCCACCCATAGCATCAATAGGTTCACCTAATGTAAAAGTGATATCTTCAACTTGGAAAGTAGAGCTTCCTGAAAGTTGACCTTTTATATTGTTAGTGTCAGCTTCATTTAATTGAATAATTAAATCTTTACTACCTATTTCATCAGCAGCCTCTTTAATCATTTTACTTAATGAATCTTCATATTCATCATCACCAGAAGCAGCTTTAGCTTTCAGTTCATCAGTAGCTTTTGCGAAAGCAGCTTCAATGACTTCTTCTTTAGCGCCTAATTCTGCTCTACGAGCATTCATCTTAGCTTCAGAGATAATTTGCTGATATCTCATTTCAGATTGTTTTTTACCATTTTCTGATATTTTGGTTTTTTCAGTTTCTGCGGTTTTTTCAGCTTTTGCAGTAATTGTCGCAACTTCTGCATTAGCTTCTTGAATGATTACATCAGCTTTCTCTTGGGCTTCAGACATAATGCTTGAAACAATTTTATCTGTGCCTGAGCTCATATAAATTGCCTCCTTAACTTATAAGATTCCACCGAATACCATAAGTAAAATAGCAATCAAGAAACCGTAAATAGCTTGTGTCTCTGGTAATGCAGAGAAAATAATACCACGAGCAAACATATCATTGTCTTCTACAATAGCACCAACGGAAGATGCTGCAGCGATACCTTGTCCCATACCGGAACCTAAACCTGCGAAACCAATGGATGCACCTACACCGATAGCAATAATACCTGCTTCTAAAGTTAATTTAGTTGCATTTCCACCTAATAAACCTGAGAATACTAATAATAAGATTGCAACCAAGAAACCGTAAATAGCCTGAGTTTCTGGTAATGCAGAGAAAATAATACCTCTTGCAAACATGTCGTTATCTTCTGCAACTGCTCCTACAGAACCAGCAGCTGCCATACCTTGACCTAAACCGGAACCTAATCCGGCAAAACCAATTGCTACTCCAGCACCAATAGCTGCTAAAGCAGCACCTAATCCTATTTCTGCCATATTTATTCACCTTTGAAATAATATCAATTTTTAAATATAATTTAAGATATAAATGAAAAATTTTTAATTTTTAATTTTTGTAAATGTCCTTTTTGCTTTGAAAGCTTCGAATTTACCTTTACCTTCCATGAAGAATTGAGAGAAAAATTCCACATAGTTAAGACGTAAAGCGTTAATAAATGCACCTAATACTTGGAACAAGAAGTTTGCGATATGACCAAATACAAATACGATTATAGCAAGGATTATACCTACCATAGGAATCATTTGATCAACCATTACAGCCAAGATGTTTACTGTCATAGCAATACCACCTGTAGCCAAACATAATGCTAAAAGACGAGCATATGATAAAACATCTCCCATGAAACCGAAAACATCCATCACACCATATGCACCATTAGCCCATATTAACATTCCAAGGGTTACAACTATTAATACTCCTCCTAATACCATACCAATAATACCTATTGAAGGTATGAGATATCCTAAAGCGAGTAAAATAATTCCAGCTTCAAATATAAACCAACAAATTTGAGAACCGATAGCTTCTTTAACATTTCCATATCTAAAGTTGTTAATAGCACCTAAGATAAAACCAATGTTAGTATAAACAACACCAATACCGATAGCTATTTTCAAAATAGTATCTGGGTGTTTAAATGCGTCAACAGGCCCATATACAGTTGGCAACTGAGTATGTAAAATCCTACTAGCGAAATCCCCAATACATCCATTGGTTATCAAACCCAGTACAACGGCCCACAGACCAGACCAGATTAAAATCCAACCAAATGCATTCATGGAATCACTGGTTTTACCTAAACCACGTAATAAAACAACACCAATAAGAGATACGAATAAACCATAAAATGCATCAGTTAAACAGAACCCGAAGAAGAACGGGAATGTAATTGCAACAAAAATTGTTGGATCCATAGAGTTATAACGTACCGGTGAGTACATATCCACGAGGAATTCGAAAGGTTTTGAATACCATCCATTTTGTTGTAAAATAGGAACATCTTCATCATCTGTACCTTCAACCTCTATTGTTTCAAAGGCACAATGTCCATCAGAACTTTTTTCAACTAATTGTTCAACTTTTTCAGTGTCTTTTTTTGGTACCCAACCTTCAAAGACATAAGCATCTTTAGTTTGAACAAAAGATGAAAGAATTTCATTCTTTTCTTTTTCATTTTCTAATTGTTCTTTGAGAGCTAATATCTCATCATCCCACTGTTCAGCAACGGCTTTCAATTCAGCTTTAATTGAAGCACGTTCTGATTCAATGGTTAATAATCTTGCATCAGCATTTGAAATAACCTGTTGAGGAGTACCTTCAACATTACCTATTTCAATTTTCTCAAAGTCATATTTACGAAGTGTTGAATAAACTTCATCACTAAATTCATTTAATGTTACTACAACGATAATGTCTCCTTCTTTATCATCCGCAGGAACAGTAAATACATCTAATTCATCTGTCAAGTTACTTAATTTATTTTTGATTTCTGAAGTAGATTCAGCATTAATCCTTCCAACAGTAGTAGAAGTGTACTTTGAATCTTTTAAAAGAGCTAAATCCATGTCAAAATTAGATAAGCGATTAGCCAAACTTTTATTAGACTTGAGTTCACTTGTTTCAGTGTCGAGTGCGGTAAGTTTTCCTTCTATAACACTTGTTTTAGCTTCCACCTGGGATAGAGTGTCTTCAGCTTTTTCAATAAAAGCTTCAGTATCTAATTTCTCAACTTCTTTTTGAACTGGCATGTCTGGACTAATAAAAGACATTAAAGTGTCCTTTAACCCATGGCCTTCTGATAAAGAATTTCCTAATAGTTCAGATATACCATTTGTTTTCATGAGAAGTGAAGATAATTTACCAGTGTATGGAGTAGCTTTAGCAGGAGTAACTAATTCCGCTAATTCAGGATCTTGCTGAACGCTATCAGAAATATCACTGACTTGTAAAAGCCCTGATTCGTGGAGAGCATCCACAGTCGGAGCTACATACTTATCAAGTGTAACAATTCTAATTTTACGCATTCTAGCTGTCTTGAACATATAATCTCACACTACAAAATATTTTTGACAATAACTGAAGCAGCTTCATCTACATTAGCCATAGCAGCATTTTTAATGCTAGCAACATCTTCATCGGACTTTTTGGCAATAGATTCTGCTTCTACCTTAGCTTTATCTTCTGCATCAAAAACAGTATTTTTAGCTTCCTCTTCTGCCTCACCTTTAGCTTGAGAAATGATTTCTTCAGCTTTTACTTTTGATTCAGCAATTAAGTCTTTAGATTGAGACTCTGAATCAATAATAAGTTGTTCAGCATCAGCTTCAGCTTTTTTTATCATTGCGATTGCGTCTGATATCTCTGCCATAATTAATCACCATGGTACACTTATTTTTATTGTGCAATATATATATCTTTTACTATTTAATATTAGTAAAAATAGCTGAAATTTAATTTAGATTAAAAAAAGATATTCAAAATACAAAATGTATATAAAAATTGTTAATAAAAAAAAGAATAAAAGATAAATAATTTATCTATAGAACCATTTCAAAATACTAGGAGGTAATTTTTGTAAATAAGCTAGGATAGCTATTATAATTATTATTACTCCAACTATAAGCAGTTCTATATTAAATGGATAATCCAATAACATATATCCGCTGACACCAATTACAATCCCCTCAAAAAAGAAAACTGCCTTGGTCCAAGATGGATTGAATAATATTATCAAATATGCAATAGCAATCGTAATCAATATAATTGTAGTTGCCATAACATCATTAGTTAATGGTTGATGTCTTAAAATTGGTAACAAAGCCCAAACAATCAACATTACGGCCAACAACACACCCAATATTTTAAACATTTTAACATTTGCCATAATAACACTAATTTTAATATCAACTTCATAATATTTATATCATTTTATCTAATGAATATATATGGAACGAGCAGTTTGGATAATTTTAAATAAAAATTTTTCACTTACATTGGATAGTGAAATCAAAAACGGCAAATTAGTTGATAAAAAATTCTCTCCTGGAGAAGACATTTGGACTGAAGAACTTCCCAGATTAGGTTTTAGCAATGAGGAAATTCAAAAGGATTATGATAAATTTATAAATGACATCATAGCATTATTTAGCGAACCCAACGCAAACCAAGTATTTTCTGATGCCAAAATAGGTGAAGAATCAGAATACCTCAATGCAAAAAGTCCGCTGCTGATAAGAAAAATAGAAGAATATAGTGTGGATGAAATTATAAAATAGCATTTGCCTTATTCAATACATCATCCATGCTGTCAAATTCAAGCTTTTCACCATCTTCCCCGACTTTTTCAGTTGTAATCAATACATGGGGAGATGCCCAGAGATATGAATATGCAAAATAAGCCAGATTAATAAACAAAAATAGCATTGATACCTGCAAAGCCAATATTAAGCAGACAACCTGAATTAATAAATTTCCATACCTTCTTTTTTTCATTAAAGCAAAATTATCTTCACTTTCAATCATTATAAATTTTTTCTCAGATAACTCCTCTGAAATTTTTTTTATCTCTTCAGAGCTATCTGCACTTAAAATAAAAAGTTTCATTTTAATCTATGTAAACAACAAATTCATCCAACTCTTTTCTTGGAGTGTCTCTTGGTTCAGCATTACCATATCCCAATGGAGTAAATAGTACTGCTTCTTCATTTTCATCCAAGTTTAAAAATTGATGAGCTTTATTTTTCTTAAATGCTCCAATATAACATGTGCCGAGACCTACATCTGTAGCAGCCAAAATCATATGGTCCATAACTATTGTTGCATCAATATCTGAAATGTTTTTTCCATCCCATGGCCTTGTCCATGCCTTATCCAATTCTGCAACAACACACAATACATATGGTGCTTCTACAAACCATTTGGCTCCATAAATCTCAGACAATTCTTGTTTATATTTTTTAGTATCAATGACAAATACCTTAAATGGCTGTGCATTAACGCCTGTTGGCGCAATTGTAGCTGCTTTTAAAACATATTCAAGTTTTTCTTTTTCAACTTCCTTATCAAGATATCCTCTAACACTGTACCTTTCATTAATTACATCACTAAATTCCATTTTTTCACCTTCCATAATATTCTATATCATCAAGATCACAGAATCTTCTGAATTCCTCTTCTTCCATTTTCTCTTCATTGATGTGTGCTATAATACCCGGAATTCTTCCAATGATAAATATTCCTAGACCAGTTTCAGGATCAAAACCCAAATCTGACAGAATCGCTGCATTTGCACCATCGACATTCAATCTAATTCCTTTCTTTTGATATGCCAAATCTTCAACTGCCAATGCAAGTTTGATATGAGGTCCGACAAAGCCCTCCTTTATGACTATGTCCATTAATTTATCAGCTCTTGGGTCGACATTATGATACCTATGACCAAAACCAGGAATCTTTTTTTCTCCCAGAATATATTCATTATAAATATCAATGGCTAAACTTGCAATCTGCTTATTGTCAAGAGCAGAATCTTCAGTTAAATACAAAGAGTTAATTTTAGATTGATATAACTCCATTGTTTTTTGAATAGCTCCAGCATGCTTATGGCCGAAGGACAATAATGCTCCTGCAACTGCTGAATTAATTGGAGAGCCTGATGAAGCAACCAAACGTGCAGTCTGAGTGCTTGGCGGAGTAACACCATGATCACAAAAAGAAACCAGGACATGATTGAATATTTTTCCTTCCTTAATAGAAGGCAATTTTCCTTTCAACAATAAATAAATCATGTCACTATATCTTATTTTTTCAATCAAATCTCTCTGATTATATCCTCGAGTAATAATTTTATCCGTTTCAACTTTAGAAATTGTAGTTTTTAATGAACGAGGACTGACTCTAAAATTATTTTCACTCATGATTTTCTTATCCTTTTTTAATTAATTAAACATATATGAATAAAGTATATAAATTTTACAATTTCAAACAGGCAACTCTCGGTTCAACAAAACAAGAAGGCCTGACTGAAACTATTCTAACGCCACTTGCCCTTTGATTTCCAATATTTACATATGAACCTAAAACAGTTGTTTTTCCTCCCAAACCTAAAGGACCTATTTGACTTTCATTTAACTTGGATGAAACAAATTTTTCCACATCGCTCTGATTATCCAAATTACCATAAGCTATTGCCTTTAACAAAAGAGATGTTGCTTCAAAATGTGTCCTTCCAATGCCAATTGCTGGAATTGAAGGAGTGCATCCCAACATCTTCAATGAATCGTTTAACCACCCGACAGCTGTTGAAATCACATTGGAAAAAGAACGCTTATGATAAACTCTCAATGTTTTGGCTCTTATTTCAGGACCTCCCCCTTCAAGCAAAAAATGAATGTTTAGAGTATCCGGCGAAATATCTCTTTTGTAAGTAGATTCATCATTTGCACAATCTATCAAAATAGGCGCTGGCTTAAGCATTCCCGGTTTTTCAAATAAACCTTCACTTTGTTCAATTCTTTCAATGTCATTTCCTTTTACTGCCATTGGCCTTGCAGGAAGGGAATTTAAACCCAATTCTATTCCTTCATGAATCTGACTTAATAGCTCCCCAGTAATCTGTCTTTCAGAGCCTATTTCTACAATGACATGGGCAATTCCAGTATCATCACATAATGGAAACTTGGTATCTTGAGCAACATTATAGTTTTCTAAAATTTGTGATAAGCACCATGCAGCATTTTCATTTGTTTCCATTTCAATAGCCCTTTCAAGAGCTCTCAATTTATCATCGGATAATTTAGTTGAAGCTTCAACAATAGATTTAGAAATATCATTAACAATATCCATAAAATCACTCAGGAACAGACAGATTATTGGAATTTCTTGGAGATGGAATGGCATCAGGACAGTATGCATCAATTACCCTTTTGACTAATTTAACTTGTTTTATACGTGCTATAGCTTCTTTTTCAGTAGTGTCCCAATTATGATTGGCTGCAACCGAACCTCCGGTTTTAAGATAAACTGGAGAAGCTACCCTAATGAAATCCGGTACTTCATAATGCCTTATGAATCCTCCAGTAGACTTTGGATTTTCGGTATGCAAGTCAATTGGAATATCGATTACATTTCTGATGGATGCAATCATTGGAATTTGTAAATCTCGAACAGGATTCAGTGAATTAAGACCGATTTTTTCAAGCAATATTGCTGAGGCAGGATTGGAATGACCTGCATGAGCAGATAATTTGAAATGAACATTCAATGGAAGTTCTCCGGCTTTTCTCATTTTATCTAAAACCCAAAGCAGTCCTTCATCATACAACAATATTCCCCGAACACCTAACCTGCAGGCTCTTTTAACATCTTCAACAGCATAAACCAGATTATCATAACCTCTTAACCTATATCCAATCCGACTGCCCTCTTTGGTATGAACGGTAGCTGAAGTGTCATAGGTTGCTCTTGGACCTACTGATAAGAATAACTCACATCCATAACCCTTTGCCAAGGAGACCATTTCTGAAATCTCATAATCACCCAGCATCATTATTCCCTTGGTTTGAGTAACCCTATGAATAAAAATATCCTCTTTAATTGATTCCTCTAAAAGCGCATCCATTGTTTTTGGTGATTGAATTCCAGGAACTTCAAAACGATATTGACCGCCATCTTTAAATCGCTTATCTGATTGGAAATCTTTGTAAGTCTCTTCGATACCAATTTGTTTGAGAAATTCTTTTGTATCATTCATAATATCTGCCCATTCAATTTTTCAACAACAAAAGCCATGGAATAATCTTCCAATCTATCAATAACAGTTAAATTTTTTATATCATAAATAGGATTCAAACCTTTGAACTTGTCAATCAATTCTCTTAACTGGAGAGGATTTTCAAAGTCACCTTTTGGAAGCAATGTCAAATTCTGGAACAATCCGTTTCTAAATTGTTTATCCAATTTAATGATGACATTAGAAGGCCTCTTATTCGGATATAACTGATTTAACTTATCATCAGAAATGACAATCATCCTATTTGCAATATTTTTAATGCTGTTTACAACATCCACGCTGGAATAATTATCCAAAAGGCCATATTCAATTAATTGATTTATCTTATCAACACTTACTTCACCGACCACAAGAGATATAGCTACAGCATAAGGCAAGCTTTGTTTTAACTCTTCCAGATTCTTTGGATTGAAATTATCATGTTCGGCAGCAATTTCGTATGTTTTGACAGCCACGTTTTCAATGTGATCATATTCATCACCTATACTTGCCTTAAGTTTTAATGCTGTGTCGATTGATGAATGCAAATGTCTGCAAAACGGATATTTTTTAAAGTAGATGTCCCTTACCCTAACTTTTCCGACTTCTTTTAGGGCATTTTCAAATGAAAAGTTATCTTGGTCAAAATCAGTATTATCATATACCATGGTTTTTAAGAATCCTTCATCACCTTCAAATATTGTTTCACTGCCCGTAAAACCATTTCTTGCAAGCAATGCAGACAACAGCCCATTATAAGAAGCCTTTCCAGCATGCAATGCCTTACCCATTGATCCACCATGATCTGATTCTAAAAGACCTGCAGCCTGAGTTCCGCATAATCCCAAAGCATTCAAAATTTGCTTTTCGTCAAGCTTTAATAATTTTGAAGCGACTGCACCTGCAATAAATGTTCCTATAGTGCCTGTTGTATGGAACCCTTTGTTCCTATGTTCAGGATTTACCAGTTTTCCAAGCAAAATTCCAACTTCATATCCGACAATAACACCTTCCAAAAAGTCTTTTCCACTTAAATCATGACTTTCAGCAATAGCCAATGCAGTTGGAAATATAACCGCACCCAAATGAATTTGAGCACCCCTGTGACCATCATCCAATTCCAGCACATGTGCTGCAACACCATTTAAAAATGCGGCACTCAATATGCTGGTTTTTGTTTTTCTACCCACAACAGACGCTTTTAAATTTAAATTTAAGTTTCCAGAAAATATTTCTTCAACTGTGTTAAAGGCTATATTTGAAGCATCCTCAACAGATCCTCTGTATGTTACTCCAAAAAAGTCTAAAAAAGCTGCTTTGACAGTAGTGATGGATTCTACAGTTGCCTGTTCATATCTATAGTTTGAAATAAATTTAGAAATATTTTGTAAAAACATAAAACACCTTATTTAGTATTTGTAAAAAGTAGTATTAAATAGTAACTTACGATGTAAAACAATTTTTCAAAAGAATATGAAAAAAATTAATTAGATTGCAGGAACACCGGTTGCAACCAATACTATATGCGCTACAATTGCTGCACCATAATAAGTAGCTGCAATAACTAAAACTGTAACAACAATGGCTCTCCAACCTAAAGCCTTAAATTCATTCCAGCTTTTACCCATTCCTATACCGACATATGCTAAAAATACAGTTACAATAGATAAAAGCTCTATTTTAGAAACATAATATAATACGAAATCAGAAGTCGGCATTCCAGGAAATGCCAATACGATTCCAATTATACTTATGTAAAGAATTGAAGAGATGTTAAATGGTAAATACCTTTCAAGCCATACCCCCACAAGAGTTATAAGGGACAGTATTCCCATTCCAACTAAAGAATCAGTCATAGGATGTTTATAACCCAAATAATTTCCAATTACAGTAATGATTGAAAATATCGCTAACAGTAATATCCAGTTAAAAATTCCATGAACGGAAACATTTTCAGATCCATCTATCAAATCAGTCATCATTCATCCTCCTTTTCAACTGGATCTTTTCCAATTTTTGGTTCCAACCAACGATACACCCTTTCGGTTAAAGGAAGTGCCAAAAATATTACAATATAAATACCTACACAGAATGAAAGCAAATTACTGAATCCTGCGAACGCTTCGATTTGTGATTCCAATCCTGGAAAAGCTGCAAGAGTAGGACCAATAGCTGCCGCATTCATACTTGCACTGCCCACACCACTTGCCATAGCAAATGCATATGGATGCAATGGCAAGAATGACAATGATAAAGTAACAAGGAAACTGATGAATATAGTACCAATTACAGTACCAATAATGAATATTGCAAATACCCCTCTGGATTCAGGAGAGTTAAAACCATATTTATCAACAACAACAGCAACATTCGGTTCACGACCAATGGAATTAGTCATACCAATTGCTTCTTCTTTAAATCCTAAAAGTAAAGCAATAGGAAGTACAAGAATAGTTGCCAAGTGTCCTATTTCCTGCAATATCAATGCAGGCCCCATTTCAAAAATCAGATGAATTGACTGGCCACTTGAAACAGCCAACTTAGCAATTAGAACACCAATGAAAAGCATCATAGCCCCTTCAGCAATACGAGCCTGTTTTCTTTTAATCCATGTAATGCGCTTATCCAAATAAAATATTAAACCTAAAACAATTGTATAAATCAGAGGCATTATAGTGATTGCAACATCACCAGTTATGGGAATTTTTTGAGTGCCTATTAATTCGGCTACGACTACCAAAATAAGTACAGTAACATGTAATCTATAATCTCTCCATGGATTTTTCTTTAAAATTCGTTTATCCGTTTTTTCACGGTAAATATGTTCCACTTGCCCCTCATCATCATGCATCGGAATAATCGCCAACTCCCAAACCAGCACCAAAAATTAATCAATAATGCTCAATATTAATAGATTACTAAACCTATTATATTTAAATTAATAGCATTTACTTTTTAAAAATACACGAAATGAGAATAAAAATATATAAATTTATAATAAAAAACACAAAATGAGAATAAAAAATAAGATTGTTATACTGGAACTCCAGTAATAACTAAAACTAGATGTGCAACAATTGCTGATCCAAGGTATGTGGATGCGATAACTAAAACAGTAACGATAATCGCTTTCCAACCAAGTGCCTTAAACTCATCCCAACTTTTTCCAATACCTATTCCAACATAGGCTAAAAACACAGTTACAATGGATAATAATTCAACCTTTGAAACATAATACAAAACTGCTTCGGAAGTTGGAACTCCTGGAAAAGCAATGAAAATTCCAATTAGACTAATATAAATAATTGAAGAAATATTTAATGGAAGTTTACGCTCTAACCAAACACCGATTAAAGTAATTACAGACAATATACCCATACCAACTAAGGAATCATAAATTGGATGTTTATAACCTATATAATTCCCAATGACAGTGATTATAGAAAATATTGCCAATAGAAGTATCCAATTAAAGATGCCCTCAACGGACACATCAACAGATTCATCAAGCAAATCAGGCATTTATTTACCTCCAGCTGTTTCTTCATCTTTATTATCATTTCCATCGCCGGAAGATTTTCCTATTTTGGGTTCCAGAATATAATATAATTTTTCAGTCAAAGGAAGAGCGATAAATATCACAATATAAATCCCAATGGAAAATGAAAGCAAGTTACTGAATCCGGCAAAAGCTTCGATATTTGTTTCCAATGTAGGGAATGCCGCAAGAGTTGGACCTAAAGCAGCTGCATTCATACTTGCACTACCTACACCACTAGCCATAGCAAATGCATAAGGATGCAAAGGCAATAAAGAAGTACTTAAACTTGCTAAAAAACTAATAAACACAGTACCAATCATCGTACCTATGATAAATAATGCAAAAATCCCTCTTGCTTCAGGAGAATTAAATCCATACTTATCAACAACAACTGCAACTTCCGGTTCACGACCAATAGAGTTTGTCATACCAATAGCTTCCCTTTTAAATCCTAAAAGTATAGCAACAGGAAGTGCGATGAGAAGTGTTGCCAAATGCCCTAATTCCTGTAACAACAATGCAGGACCCATTTCAAAAATCAAATGCATTGATTGACCGCTGGAAACAGCCAACTTAGCAATTAGTATTCCTATGAATAACATCATAGCTCCTTCAGCAACCCTAGCTTGCTTTCTTTGAATCCATGTAATAGGTTTTGCCAAATAAAACACCAAACCTAAAACCATAGCATATAAAAGAGGCATTATTGAAACTTCAACACCTTTTGCCAAGGGAATTTTAATAGGACCTATTAACTCAGCAATAATCACTAAAACAAGTACAGTAGCATGTAATCTATAATCCTTCCACGGATTTTTCTTCAAGATTCTCTTATCAGTCTTTTCACGATAAATATGATTAGTATCTGGAATTGTACCCACTCCCACCCAACATGCATTAACATGTGATAAGCATACTTTAAAAAAACAAGTATATAAATCCATATGATTTAGTTCCCACAAGTTCTAAAAATATGAATAAAAATTAGTATAAATTAAACAAAAGTTCACATAAAGTGAATAAAAAAATTTTAATTAAAAACAGTCAAATTAAATATAAATAAATAAAAAAAGCCCATTTATATTAAATTCATTCTACAAATAGGTTTTGAAAGATGTCGCCTTGCAGAAACTGGTGTTTCATAAAATTGATAATTTTTTAAATTTCTAGTGATTTTAATAGGAACTTTTTTGTCAGATGTAATCTTTTTTCCACATTTTTTGCATTTAAATCCCTTATTTTTCCCGGCAGAAGTCATTCTTTTTCCACATGCACATATTGGATTTTGATACTCAACATCATTTAATTTTAACATCTGAAATTTTTCAATGTTAAATGTATTTTGCTCCCCAATCCCTCCAAAGACCTTAATGACATCACCAGGACGTAAATTGGAAACTATCTTTCTAAAATTTTTTGTTGGCTCATAAGCACCACATTCAATCTCGCCAGATTCATCGAAGATGAAAAAGAACATGTGCCCTCCATCTATAATCTTAGGCACATTTTTTACTTCACCGATAACTTCATAACATCCATATTGCTTCATGTCTGAAATATTATCTGCTTTCTGGATGTGCATATCTGTATGCTGATTTGTTTTGAAAATGCACCAATCAACAATAGGTTCCCCAACCTTGACAATGTTTTTGGCAGTATGCAAAGAGTCAACATTATTTGATCTGATACCATATAAAACAGGACATGGAGTTTTTGGTTCTATGGCAATGTAATTTTCTGAATAGTCAATATTTTCAAAAGTATCCGGAAATGTTTCTTTATCCATCAGATAAACTGATTCATAATCAATTTGACGTTTTGTACCATAATTATCCGCACTTCTATATGCAAGCAGCTCATAAGTATAATCAGATAATGGCAAGCTAATTGCAGCAATTGATCCGATAATCCCCCTGCCTTTTTTGAATTTATGAATTTCACAACCGACAGATTTTCCAAATTTTTCTGCCTCTTCAATTGTAATGAACTCATAAATGGCTCTAAATGCATAATTTTCCATTTCTTCAGTGATTTCCCCATCATAAAAAATTACGCCAGGATTTGTATTGTCACAGTCAAACATAGATAGTTTTTCTACTTCATTTAGGACGATTTCTCGAGCCAAATCAGCCTTTTCATTATTTAAAATTTTTAAACTGACCCCACCATTTCCCCGAGTTTTGAATCTTGCAAACGGATTTAACCTGATTAACCTAGGATAGTCAACAAGTTCTATCGCATTATCCTTAAATTCATTAATTATCTGACTTGCCAAATAAGTGGTACACATCCCATCGGGAGAGTCCGTATCATCTATTCCAATATATAAATACTTAATTACAATCACCTTCAAATAATAACATATATTACAGTTATAAGAATATATAGTTTACAAAGAGGTAAGTTAATATGTTAACTAGAAGCCAATTGTTACATAATATTGAAAAACTATTAAAATCCCAAGGTTATAAAACTTCAGATATTTATGACCAAGGTTCTTTCGATATAGTGGCACGTAAAAAACTACTCATCCTACTTTTAAAAACATTTCAAAATATAGACAGCATCAATGAGACAAACGCTCATGAAATGAAACAATTGGCCAATATTTTTCTTGCTTCCCCAATCATTATCGGAGAAAGATCAAGAAACGGTTTTCTAGAAGAGGGAGTAATCTACGAAAGATACGACATTCCCACCATTGGCTTTGAAACCTTGAAAAACATGATTCTTTATAATGAATATCCTGAAATTCTGGCGGACAGAGGAGGATATTTTGTTAAGATTGACGGCAATGTGATAAAACAATATCGTGAGGAGTATTCATTATCCCTAAAAGACTTGGCGGATTTGGCCCATGTTTCAAGGGCGACAATGTACAAATATGAAAACGAAATTGTTCGCGCCAATACTGAAACCGCCATGATTTTAGAAGAGATTTTAAATACAAAAGTAACACTCGATATTGATTTATTGAAACAACCGCAAAAGGAAGATATTGAATTCAGCAATGTTGATGATACTCTTGACCTATCAAAGTTAGGATATGGTGTTGTTTCAACAAACAAAAGTCCTTTTGATGCAGTGGCTAAGATGAAAACTTCAGAAAAACAATCCCCATTAATGGCGAATGTTGAAAAAAACAGGACTGAAAAAACATTGAAAAGAATGGCAGTTCCCCTAAAGGATTTGTCTGTGGTGACAACATCCGAACCAGTGTTCATAATCAATAATGAAAAGATAAAAGAATCTATCGGAACCATACCTGTAATCAAATCATGGGAACTGAAGGAATTTGAAAATTCAAAAGAATTATTGAAAATGATTAAAGAGAGAAAAGAAAATTAGGTGGCAAAATGGAGAATTTAAGCATTAGCGATATGGAAAATTACCCAATCAAATGGGTTTGTAATTATGCAGGTCAAAAAGCTATTGGAATATGTGGAAAAACACAGAAAATAGCCATGTTCGCATCCGATGAAAGAGTATCCAGAATATTGGATGACATCGTAATTGGAACAGATGAAAACCAGGAAGGATACGGATGCGAAGAAAAAGACAGATGCTGCAATTTCAAATGTGAATACTGCAACATTAGTCCAAGACAATATCTGCAAATTACAGGTAAAAAACCATCAAATAAAAATATAAAAGATTTGATTAATGGGTTAAAAGCCTTAAATGACTCCCTTGAAGAAGAAAAGTTAGTTCCTTTTGAAGAATATGAAGTTGTAAAATTCTAATATTCCCTCAAAAGAGAAAAATCTTCTTTTGCTTCATCCACGCTAGCCACTCCAAGAGCGATTGCATCAACAAAATCAACATTCCTGAAAAATTCAAAGGAATCCTGTGGTTTCAAAACGCCAACTGCAAAAACTCTTGAAGCAATAATTTTTTTATTTAAATTGACTACTTTTTGAATAAATTCCTGCCTTTGAGCTTTATTAAATGCACTTATATCCATCATATAAGATAGAGAATTGTATGGAATCATATAAAAATCAAATAAATCAGTGTCAATATTATCATTGAGAAAATCAGTTGTTTTTGATGGAAATGCAGTAACCAATCCCGAAAGTGAACCAGTGTCATTTATTTGAGACAATATTTTTGAAGTCAACTTCCAATCATACCCATCAACAATAAACTCATCAACAAGCATTACCGGACAATCATAGGTTGAAAACAGCTCAATATCCTCATCCCAATCCACTTCTTTTGCAATATCATAATTAGGATTTAGATAATCCACATCACTTTTTCCAATTGTAGCTATGACTTTCATTTCACATCCATTTTCAGATGCAATATCATATGCTTTAAGTAGATTATCATCATTAACAAGATTTATAGCTCTTACACCATTGTTATAAGAGCCTATGATTACATCAGCAATATTTTGAGGATTATCATATAAATCAATTTGATAAAGTCTGGATCTGTGCCCAAAATAAGGTTCGGCCATGAATGGACCATAACCTAAAATACACTGTGGAATTACTTTTTCTTTGTATTTCAAATCATCAAAAAACATATCATTACCCTTCTTTTTCTATTATAACAGCTGTTCCATATGCTAAAACTTCTTGCATATTTTGAGAAATGCTGTCTGAGTCCAATCTCATGGAAATAATTGCATTTGCCCCCAATTCTTTTGCATGAACAACACATCTTTCAATAGATTCATCTCTTGAATCTTCCATCATCTGAACATACTGTTTGATTTCCCCACCAAGAAGTCCTTTGAGACCGGCACCTATATCACCCCCAAGACCTCTTGCGCGTACTGACAAACCATATACAAATCCTTTATTCTCAACAATTCTATATCCTGCAATATAATTTGAACTTGAAATTGGAAATTCTTCGAAAGACACCATTTTTTCACACCGTTTGTTATCAAGGTCCATTTATAAAAAAAGACAATGAACAATTAATAGTTATGAAATATGCTTATAAAAATATTACTTAATGGAATTATATTTAAAATTATAAATATAATAAAAAACATATTTTTATCTAATATTTATTATTAAATATTCATTCTAAAAACAATTATTATGGTGAAAAAATGAAAGTACTTATTGCTGACGCTATTAACGAAAAAGGTATTGAAAATTTAAAGGAAGTAGCTGAAGTCGTTGTTGATACCAGCATCACTCCTGAAGAATTAGCTAATACCATTCATGAATACGATGGAATTGTTGTCCGAAGCCGGACAAAACTTACTGCTGACATTATCAAAAAAGCAGACAACATGAAAATCATTGCAAGAGCTGGTGTTGGAGTGGACAACATCGATCTCGATGCTGCAACCGAGAAAGGTATTATGGTTGTAAACTCCCCAGAATCCACATCAATTACTGTTGCAGAACATACTATGGGATTATTACTTACAATGGCTCGTAAATTATCCATTGCTGATAAATCTGTTAAAGATGGAAAATGGGAAAAGAAAAAATTCATGGGAGTTGAACTTAGAAATAAAACTCTCGGTGTAATTGGAATGGGCAGAATCGGTTCCCAAGTTGTAAACAGATGTAAAGCATTTGAAATGGATGCAATGGCATATGACCCATACTTACCAGAAGAAGTTGCAAAACAAATGGGCGTAGAATTAACCGACTTGGATACTGTGCTTAAAAATGCAGATTTCATCACAATTCATGTACCACTTACCCCTGAAACCAAACATTTAATCTCTACAGAACAATTTGAAATTATGAAAGATACTGCATTTATTACAAATTGTGCCCGTGGTGGAATTATTGATGAAGATGCATTATATGATGCTTTAGTCAACAACAAAATTGGTGGAGCTGCATTGGATGTATATGAAGAAGAACCACCAGCTGAAGATTCAAAATTATTCGAACTTGACAACATTGTATTAACTCCACACATTGCTGCTTCAACTAAAGAAGCACAAAGAGATGCTGCAATTATTGTTGCTGATGAAATAATTGATTTGTTCAAAGGTGGAACACCTCAAAATGTATTGAACATGCCACGTATCGACAATAAAACATACAAAGAAGTATCTCCATACTTAGAATTATGTGAAAAATTAGGCAGTTTCATATCTCAAGCTGTCAACGGTAAAATTAAAGAAGTTGAGATTGTTTACAGTGGAGAATTAGCTGAAATTGATAATTTAGAAATTTTAACAAGAACTGTACTCCAAGGTGTAATAAATCCATTCTTAAGTTCTCCAGTAAATGCTGTCAATGCTGCTCTTGTTGCTAAAGACAGAGGAATCAGCGTTACTGAAGGAAGAAGAAATAATGCTAAAGGATATGACTCATTAATCAAAGTAACTGCTAAAAGTTCAAAAGATAAATTCTCAGCCGAAGGTACAAACTTACACGAAGCTAGAATTTTAAAAGTAAATGATTATTGGGTAGACGTTATTCCAGAAGGACACATGTTTATTGCAAAATACGAAGATGTTCCTGGAAGTATCGGAAGTATTGGCACCAAATTAGGAGAACACCAAGTAAACATTGGAATAATGCAAGTTGGACGAGATGAACAAGGTGGAAGAGCTATTATGATTTTAACTTTAGATAAAGAAATTCCACAAAATGTCATCAAAGAAATCCAAGAATTGAACAATGTTTACGAAGCTATTGGGCTTGAATTATAAATAAAAAACGATTTTCACCATTATTGTTTTTTATTTTTATTTTTTTTAAAATAAGACTATTTTTTAAAATCGCGATAAATTCTTTTCACACTACCATCAGAATTGATTTCAATTTTTATTACTTGAGGATTATTGTTTAAGTTTCTTTTCTCATATTCTTCATAGTGGTCAACAAAAGTATCATCAGTTGTGAAAAATTCATCATCGTCTTCGTCAAGAAGTCCTGGCTTAAACTCATCATTATCATTTAGGACATCATCTTCATCAAAGAATTCATCAGATTTATCTTCAATCAAATAACTATAATCCCCAATAATATAATCCTGATTATTACCATACCTGTCATAAGCTTTAAATGTCGCCAAAGAATATGGGAGGCAAACAATCATATGGAAATAACCATTTTTTGAAAATGTTGTCAAATCGGCATCAGATGGGCTTGCACTAGGACCTGGATGTGAGTGAACTGATCCCCAATATTTTGTATTCATAGGAATCATTTCAGTATGCACTACAGCACCAGTTTCACAGGTTTCACCAGGAACAAAAATCAGACCAGTAATATAAAGTATTTTATTATTTATTTCACCATCAAAAAAAGCTAAAAATTCATTTGGATAAGCTTTCTTAGCATAATAGATTACAGATTCTAGAACTTCCCTATCTACTCGAACTTCATTAAATTCTTCATCATTATTTCCAAAAATTTTTGAAATAAAGCCCATTTTTTCACCTAAATAATATTTTCAAAAAATTCTTCATTAAATTTTGGAACATCCCAGTCAACGTAAGCATAAGTCCTATATGAAATTTGTTCCTTATTTTCTTTTTTGTTAAATCCGATTATTTTTTTACTTTTCCTGTATACTGCAATTCCTCTTTTCTTATATGTTTCAACATCATTTAAATTAATGCCATTTTGATACAATAATTCATGAATATCACTTGACTTAAGCCCATTTATTTTATCATTAGCTTCGTTATTTGAATATTTAGATTTAAGGAAATAAATGCCATGTGATGCAATGCAATTTTTCCAGGATTCATCCTGTCGCCATTTAAAGTATTTTAATACATCCCCATTAGCAATTGGAATGATTCTTGAATCAAAAGCAGGAGGCTTTTTAAAATCCTCCCCATAATGCATTACAAATGAACTGGCAGTGAAACTGGCAATTACAGAATTGATTTTTTCGATTCTTCCATCAAAAGGAATTTTATCTAAAAGCAAGCTTATTTCATCTGAAAAAGTATAAACAAAACTTGGAGAAAACTCTTTAAACAAATCTTTACAAACATCAGCCATGACCTTATAGAAATTCTCGTCATACGGCTTAACTAAATTCAAATCATCAGCCAACTTATGAAAACTTCTACCATCAAGCCTGACAATGATTTTTGAGTTTTTAGGGACTTTCAAAGACGAATAAACTTCATAATCTTTCATTACATTCCCACACTGATAGTTTCATTAAAACTTTTAAGCAATCTAATTGCTGAAAGTGCCGCCAGCATACTGGTTTTTGGATTGGCCGCACAAGGATAATTCATTGTTGTTGTTTTAAATTCACCAAAATCTCCTTTTGCAGTAATTTCATGAACATTTCTGTCAACATTCGGATCTACAATTATCTTTACATCAATGTCCCTTTGACAGGCAATGCTGATTGTTGCAGCAACATTGATATTTAATGGGAATTCCTTTACTGCTTCTGATGCCTTTCCTTCAAATAAAACTTCTTCTTTGTCAATGGTTTTACCTAAAGATTTTGGAGATTTACGGGTAACGAGGCTTACTTCCTTTAAACCAAATTTAGCAACTGCTTTAATCCCATCCAAACCCACAATAGCTCCAGACGGCAAATGAATTTTAGCATTATTCTGTTTAGCGATTTTTTCTATTTTTTGATAAAATCCAATGTCCATAAATGCACCAACACTCATGATAATCATGTCACGACCTTGTCCTAAAACTTTAGGTGCAAAATGTTTAACAGAATCCGGTGAAGCACATTCAAGGACCAAATCAACATTTTTTACCATTTCATCAAAATCAAGCGCAGCCACACCGCCAGCCAGTGAAGCCAGGTTTTCCGCTCTTTCAATATCTTTGTCAAAGAAGTATGCAATTTCAATACCATTATTCTCTGGAACAATGCTTGTTGTTATAATATTAGCAATGGCTCCACAGCCTATAATACCTACTTTCATAAAAATCACACTATAAAATGTAAATCTAATAAAAATTATAAAAAAAAGAACTGGCGAAAGATTAATTATAATCTTTCAGCATCAAATTGGACTTGAGTTTCGTTTTGTGGTTCAGTTTCAGGTTGTTTTGGAACTACAGGCTCAGGGATTTGTGGTTCTGCATTTACTTTTTTCATATCCCTTGGGTTAATTAACATAATATCCCCAATAGCTTGAACTTTATCAAAATCAACAGTCAAAACATCATTTTGAAAAGACCTCATATCATTTTCTTCAGGCACTTCCCCACGAATACTGCCTAAAAATGAATTCATGAATCCAGCAGGTTTTCTTTCTTGCTCAATAGCCCTAACTTGCAATTTTGAAATAGTCCCTAACCTAATATTAAGAACAACATCTTCAACACGCCCTACATAATGTCCTGTATTTGTATAAATCTCTAAACTACGTAATTTTGAAACTTCTACCATGTTTACACCACAAGTAATAATAATTAAATTAAATATGTATAAATTTATTTTATTGTTAATATAAATAGTTTATGTTTTAAATGTTTTAAATCGCTTTTTTACAAAAAATTTATTAAATTATAAAATTAAAATATTAGTTAGAATTAAAAGAGGACTTCAAATGTGGGATACAACTAAAGATTATAGAATTTTAGTAGCAAGCAAAGCAAGAGAAAATTATTTAAATCTAATTCCAACAGCTTCATTTAGAGGAAGCTGGAATAAAAAACAAGCTATTGATTTAGGAAAACAGATGAATAGTGATTTCCAATCATTAACATATTCCTATCTGGAAGGTGACGAATTGGTAAACTCACCAGATGTTGCTAGCTTAAAAGAAAAGGCTTTAAAGATTATTGAATATTTAGGCGGAGACGATTGGAATAAAAAGTTTTTAAGCAATGCTCCAAAGGACGAAAAGGAAAAAACACAGGAAAATATTGCGAAGGTCAGATTTTTCCTTGACACCATCATCGGCTTAAAAGAGCGTTTGGCATTAGGTCCCATTAATGATCCAATCATGGGCATTGACATTAAAGTTGGAGAAGTAATGAGCGTTACACAACATCCTAAAAATGACAATCTCATGTTATGTAATGTTAACCTTGGAAAAAGAGCCATAACAGTTGTAACTAATGATTTGAATGTTAAAGACGACAATAAAGTTGGAGTCTCCCTGCTCCCACCACAAGCATTCAGCGACATAGTAAGTGAAGGAATGTTTTTAGGAATGAATGGAAGTATCCTCAAAGACGTTGAAGGCGAACTTGGAGCAATGCCAAAGGGCATACCAATGGAATCCCTTAACGAAACACGTAACCTTGTTGAAAATTATTTAAAATAGCTTTAATAATTTGTTTTCAGCACCACCAAATTAATAAGCCATTAATAGTAAAAAAAAAAATCAAAAAAAAATAATGAAATATGCCAGAAGTTCATCTTAAATTCAAACCAATTAATTTGGTTTTTGTCATTTCTTCCACAGCATATTTTATTCCTTCTTTTCCAACACCACTATTTTTAAATCCACCAAACGGCATGTTATCAGTTCTGAATGTTGACTGCTTATTAACAAATACTGTTCCGGCTTCGATTTCATTTGCACATTTCATTGCAGAATAATAGTTTTCAGTGAATACACCAGCTTGAAGACCATATTCAGTATCATTGGCCATTTTTATAGCATCATCAACCCCATTAACACGAATAATCGGTGCAATAGGACCAAATGTTTCATTAATAACTAAATCCATATCATGTGTGACATTGTCAAGCACTGTTGCCTGGTAAAAAGCACCATCTCTTTTTCCACCAGTTAATATTTTTGCACCACCATTAACAGCATTGTTTACACTTTCTTCAACTTGAATTGCAGCTTTTTCATTAATTAATGTGCCTAACGTAGTTGAATCATCCAAAGGATTTCCCATGACTAATTTTTCTGTTTCCAAAACCAATTTTTCACAGAATTCATCTGCTATTTCATTATCAACTATTATTCTTTTAACACCCATGCACACCTGACCTGCATTTAGAAAAGCCCCATTAATAACACCTTTAACTGCATTATCTATATTTGCATCTTTTAAAACAACCAATGGATCATTTCCACCAAGTTCCAAAGTAACTTTTTTCATTCCTGCTTTTTGAGATATCATCAATCCGGTCGTTACACTTCCAGTGAACGATATCTTATTAACATCATCAGAAGTTACCAGATAATCTCCAATTTCAGAGCCATATCCAGTTACAGTGTTTACAACACCATCAGGAAACTCTTCATTTAACAATTCCGCAAATTTCATTACTGTTAATGGTGCTTCTGTTGGGGGTTTTATGATTACCGTATTTTTACATGCAATTGCAGGTGCAATTTTGTGAATTGTTAAATTTAAAGGATAATTAAATGGAGTGATGGCTGCAACAACACCCAATGGAACTTTTTGAGTGAAGGCAAAAAATCCCTTACCGTTAAGACCTGCGTCCAAAGGTACACTTTCACCATAAATTCTTTTTGCCTCCTCGGCTGCAAGTTTTAATGTTTCAATAGACCTGTCCATCTCAACAAGAGATTCATTTATTGGCTTTCCAACTTCAAGAGTTAGTAACTCTGCAAAATCCTCACGATTATCTTTTAATTTATCGCAAACATTGAATAATTTATTTGAAACTTTAAAAGCAGACATTTCTTGAAGAAAACTTTTAGCATTATTAGCTTCCAAAATAGCTAAATCTGCAGTTTGCCTATGTGCAATTGGAACTGTATCAATTACATCACCATTATAGGGATTTACAACATCAACCAAATCTTCACTGGAAATATGCTTTCCACCTATTAACATATCCATCATATCACAACCAAAAATATAACTATTCCCACCCTATGGAAATTAATGATTCTCACTCTGAAACATTTGACTCTAAAGAGCATGCATTACCTTGAATTCCATCTTCCAAAAGGTTTGACAATTATTTAATTAATTAACCCTCTTTTACCTTTGAAAAAGTTTTAGAAACCTTTTCATTGTCAATTATAATTTAGATATTCTAACTATTTAAAGTGCATCAGAAATATTTGAAGAAATCATAGAAAATATGAAAACAATGAAAAAATCCATAAGTTAGACAACATCATGATTAACAAATTTTCAAAAAATTGCATAAAGTTAATAATAGTGGAACACATATTATAAAATAATGAAAAACTTAGCACAATAACTATGATAAAATGAAATCCATAACCCTAAATTTAGATATCAAAGAATTATATAAACTAAATGAATTTATTGAAGGTATTCTTCAAAAACAGGACTTTCAAATTGAATTGATTATTGAAGAGATTTTTGCAAATATCGTTAATTATTCCAATAGTGATTATATTAAAGTCAATGCTGACTATGACGATTCGACATTAACAATAGTATTTATTGATAATGGAATAGAATTTAATCCCCTTTTAAAAGAAAATCCTGACTTCCCAGACAATATTGATGATGCAAATATTGGCGGATTAGGGATATATTTAACAAAACAGATGGCAGATGACTTGCATTATGAATATAAAAATGGTGAAAATCATCTGAAAATTATTAAAAAAGTGGAATAATGAAATCAAAATTAAAAAAAACTCTAATACCCTTAATACTGATGATTATTCTAGATTTGGGTGCCTATTATTATGTTGGCGGATCACAAAATTTTGGTGCTGGTTTAAATGCATATTTAGGTTTGATATTTGCTTGTGGATTGTTGCTTGGACCCTACGGAGCAGCTGGTGCAACTATTGGGAATATGATTTGTGATTCAATTAGGGGTTATTCTCTAGAAACAATGATAATATCTGCCCTGGTTACTTTCGGAAGTTCATATTTGTCATATATGTTATGGTACGAACCATTTCACAAAAAATCAAAAATTATAAGTCCTAGGCTAATCAATACGCATTATTTATCTAAATTTCTAGTTTTGCTACTGTTATCTGGAGTATTGTATGGAATACTCACCAAAATATTATTCATAATCACATATCCTAGATTAGCTTCAAGCTCATACATATTTTTTAGATACTTTTTAAACTATGTCAACTTTGGATTCATATTTGGTGTTATTGGAATATGGATTTCCAGAAAAATCAACTTTATTCATACCCCAAAATTATCAAATAGAAAATTGAATAAAAAATTATATTTAGCAATTGTTTTATTATTAATCATTTCTATTGCAACTATCATAATTGCAGATTATACAATAAAGATTGATTCCCACCACATTCTAATGTGTGAAACAATGATTGTTTTGATTTTGTTATATTCTTTTTTCACAAAACCGATGACTTCAAAAATTCATCAGGTTAACTTCACATCTATTCTTGAAAAAATTATGGATTCATTTCTTATTGTAACACTAATTATTTTAATCTTTGCAATGACAATATCCGAAAGTACTACTTTTGGATATGTGCTTATAGAGTATCTCCCTGTTCCTAATTCGGATGCCTTTGTGATACTATTAGTATTCGCAGATGCACTTTCCTTGTTTTTCTTCATCCCGTGCCTAATTGTTTTAAGATATGTGGAACGTAAGGTTATCCGACCAACAATATCCTTTTCAAAAATAAAAGATTTCATTAAAAAAGGAGAAAAAATTGAATCTGATGGTCTGATTAATATTTATTCTGAATATACTGATGAAGAAAATGAAATTGGACTGCTTGCAAGAAGTTATACTGATTTAATAAAGTACAATAACCATTATATCGAAAATATTCATAAAATTGAAAGTGAAAAAGAAAGAATTAAAGCAGAACTTGAAATTGCAGAAAAAATCCAAAAAGCAAGCTGGCCAACTGAAAAAATGGATGAAGAATATTTGAGTGTTTTTGGATTTTCAAAACCAGCTAAAGAAGTTGGTGGTGACTTTTACGATTATTACGAAATTGATGATGAACATGTTGCCGTGGTGATTGGTGATGCATCAGGAAAAGGAGTTCCTGCAGCTCTTCTTTCAACTATTACTCAAGCAATAATAAAACTAATATTGAAAACTGAAAAAGATCCTGCAAAAGCATTATATATTCTTAACAACCAACTATGTGAAAATAACACCGAAATGATGTTTATAACATTATGGTTAGGAATTTTTAATAAAAAAACCAACAAACTTAAATTCTCAAATGCAGGACACAATCCACCAATAATATATCAAAATAAAGAATTTAAATTTTTAAATACAGATACTGGAATTGTTTTAGGCATTATGGAAAATTATGAATTTGTAACAGAAGAAACTGACGTTGCAAAAGGGTTAGTTCTATACACTGATGGAATTACTGATGCAAATAATCATGATGAAGAATTGTATGGTGAAGAACGCCTAATTGAGTTTTTAAATTCACGTAAATTAGATCAAAAAATCATATCCCAATTAATGCATGATATTGACGAATTTAGTGAAAATGAAGAACAATTTGACGATATGACATTGTTAATTTTAGAGAAACATGATTAAATTAGCTTATACCAATGTAGAAAACCTTGATTTGAAAAGAGGTTATGAATTAGTTTCAACTAATCGAAAGAGCAAAATCGATTTTTACCGATTTGATAAGGACAAAAAACTCAGCTGCGGAGTTTATCTTTTGGTTATGAAATTACTGAATGAAGAAAACATTACCGATCCCATAATCAAAACTGAAAAATATGGTAAAGCATACATATCCAACTATGATAATATCCATTTTAATGTAAGTCATTCGAGAAACATGATTTGTTGTGCAATATCCGATAAACCTGTAGGTGCAGACATCGAATTTAATGACCCTACAATTGATTTAAATATAGCCAAACATTATTTCTTCAACAGCGAATATGAAAACATCATGAACTCCCCAAAACCAATTGATGAATTCTTCAATTATTGGGTTTTGAAGGAAAGTTATATGAAATACACTGGTTTAGGATTTAATTTAGACCTTGACAGCTTTGAAATACTTATGAGTGAAGACATTAAACTTAAAAATGATAAAGATAATCTTAAGTTTAATCTTTTTAGTATTGAAGAATATAAAATAGGTATCGCAAGTCACTATAATGTTAATCATATCCATAATTATCCAATCAACGAGTTATATTAACTAAAAATGAATAATCAAATTTTTTTAAAGTATCTCTCGAGATTTCTTAACTCATTATTAAACTCTTTTACTTCTTTTGAATCTATTTGTCCGCTTAAATCAGACATATAATTTTTATACATGTAAATTGCCAGCAAAACCACAACCATTATTCCTCCAAAAAGTAATATAAATTCTGCAGACGTTTGACCGCTTTCATCCACTAAAATCCCCCCACAAACATACTTCCACCGAATGTTGTTACCATATAAAAAATAGCAAAAGATGCAGACACCAATGGAAGTGAAAACTTAATTCCTTTTTTAAACTCGCCATACATAATCAAACTGATAATGAAAGCTACCAAAATAGAATGAATAATCAAATAAATCTCGCCCGCTACAGGAGCAGTCAAAACAATTTCTGATTCCATACCATAATTTTGCATAAACCCAGAATAAACTCCAACCATACCTATCGCAAAAGGAGTTGCCACAATTGCCGAAATTAAAAGGAACATGACTGACATCATTACAGTTGATTTCCTCTCACGTTTTAATGCAAGCAAGTCCCTCAAATCATCCGATACCTCAAAAAGTACTCCAGATACGCTTGATCCACTTTTACGACCATCTAAAATAATGTTAAAAATTCGCTCCAATTCTTTAGATTTTAGACGTTTTGCCATGGCTTGCCATGCATCATCAAAATTCCTACCCATACGAATTTCAACGATTGCCCTTCTCATTTCATCATAGAGCGGCCCTTCCCCATACTGTGACATGTCTTCCATTGCATTCTCAAAACTGAGTCCGACCTGCAGCATACTTGAAAGTTGCCTTAAAAAGTCAGGTGCAGTTTTTTCGATTTCCTGTGCTCTTTTTTCCTGTTGGACAATAACATATGTGAAAAGGCCAGGAATTACGAAAAATGGTAAAATCAATAGTGACACCGGAAAGTTTAGAACTGCCAATGTTAATGCCAAAACAATTTCAGAGATTATAATGAAAATTACAATCATTGCCAAAACTTTAGTTGCATCAGTAAAAATAGCCCCACTCAGTAAAAATTCCTGTAATTTGGACAAATACTTTTCAGGAATAGTATTGTCGAAAAATATTGCTAAATCATCAATTATTTTAAATTTCATAAAATAAAATTTGGTTTAATATAATATAAAGTATTGGTTATTTTCAAAAGCAATAATAGAGAATGAAAACAAGAATTCATACCAATTAAACAAAATGTTTGGTCAAATGAAATAACACTTAAATGAATTAATCCAATTGGGAAAAAAGGTAATAAAATAAAAAGAGACAATATCTACGATGCATAAGAATTAAAAAATTGTTTTAGACAAAACTCAAAAAAAAGAATAGAACAAATTAAACAATTTATACCTCATACCCATTGTTTTAAAAGATTTCATAAGAACACATATTAAATCACTTTTATATCATATCCAAAACATCATGACAAAAATATTGAAAAAACTTCATCTTTTAAAGATTTCAAATACTGCCCTCATAGTAATCAATAAAGGATAAATTTCCAATCTTCCACTCAACATATTAAACATGCCGATAATCTTTAATGGCCATTCCATTGTTTGTGAAATTTGTCCTATTTCCAAACCAACGTTACCCTGCATGGACATTGTGAAAAACAATGAATTAAAAGGGTCATGACCATATAAACTTAATAACGACCAAGTGATTAAAATACACATGAAATAAAGTGTTATATAATTTCCACTTTGCGCTACAATTTCTTCAGTGAGCTTTTGGTCGGATTTCGGCAAAGGAACAACACTACCCACTGGAGACAATATTTCACGTGAATTTCTATATATTCCTTTAAAAAAGGTAATAACCCTCATCAACTTAAGTGCACCGACAGTAGATCCTGTAGAACCCCCAATAAGCATTAACATCATTATAATGAATATCGTAAATGGTGGCCACCCACCCATGACAGTTGCACTTTGAATACTTGCCCCAGTTGTTGTAACGGCAGAAACTACCGTAAACAGATTGTCCATAGGAACAATATTGGATGTTACATATATCAGGAAAGTTGAAACCGCAATCAAAGAGATTAATGCTTTAAACTGCATATCTTGAATTAATGACTTTCCCCGTGTCTTGATAATATTATAATGAACCAAAAAGCTTGTTGCACCCAATATCATCAAAAAAATTGTAATGAAATATATCAGGTCATTTTGATAAAATCCAATATTCGCATTTTTTACGCTCATACCACCAGTGGAAATAATGCAAAATGTATTACAAATGGAATCGAAAAGAGGCATTCCAGCAAGAGAATATAAAACAATTCCCAAAACAGTAAATATTAAATAAATTTTGATGATTTGTTTGATTGTGGCTTTTATTGATGGTTTAATTCTCTCTTCACGAGCTTCAGATTGATATAGTTTGGATGACATGACACCAGGTTTTGTTAGAATAGCAATTATCATAACAATTACTCCCAAACCACCAATCCATTGTTGCAGTGCTCTAAAAAATAGTATGCTATATGGTAGAATTTCGACATCAGGATATATTGTAATTCCACTGCCAGTTAATGCAGACATACATTCAAAAATACTGTCAACGATGCCTATACCAGTTACAAAATAAAGTACCAATCCACAGATAAAAGATGCCCAAATCCAAGACAAAGACGATATCATCATGGCATGCTTCATACGTATTTTATTAATTGAATATTTTTCCAATCCTTTTATGAAAATCAAACCAACAACAATTGATATAGTAGCAGGCATTAGAAAATAAACCGCATTAAACTCCAAAAATATCAAATCAATAATTATTGGAACTAAACACATTGCTCCAATACCAATCATCAATAATCCACAGTTTCTAGCAACAATCAACAAATCCTGTTTATTAATATATCGCATATATCCACCCACTACATTAATCATTTAAATATTGAATAAATGAATATATAAATATTTAAGTAAAATGAGTTTTACAAAAAATATCAAAAATAGGAATAAGATTCAAATAATTATGAGCAAATTTTTATATACATAAACAAATAAGCCAAAATTATTGAAATATAACACAAGTTATATATAGTAAGTTTGATAATATCATTATAGGAAGTTATAACATGGAAAATCGCACAGGAATTTTTACAAATGCATTGATATGGTTTGGAGTTGCAATATCCGTTTCTGAAATAGAAGCAGGCATACAGATTGCAACAGCATCATCTTTTGATTCCCTGTGGATTCCATTAGTTCTTGGACACATACTTGGCGGAATATTACTCTTTTTCATAGGATTTATTGGTGCAAGACTTAGGGTTAATGCAATGGAGACAACCAAATCCGCTTTTGGCAAGTATGGATCCAAATTTTTTGCAACATTGAATGTAATGCAGTTAATTGCATGGGTAGCCGTTTTGAATGCTCAAGGCGCACTTGCACTGGTAAGCTTAAATTTGCCGATTTCATTTGAAATGACATCAGCAATTCTCGCAGTACTTGTTGCAATATGGGTTTATATAGGACTTCAGCGTTCATCAAAACTAACAACAGGAGTCATGACAGTATTAATTGCATTATTAGTTGTGATGTCTGCCAAATTGCTTTTAACCAGCACATCGGCTGGAACACATACTATTTTTGGCGTTTCAAATACACTAAGCTTCTGGAATATTTTTGAAATTTCAATTGCAATGCCAATTTCTTGGCTGCCAGTAATATCCGACTACACAAAAGATGTTGAAAAGCCAGTGAAAGCTACAGCAGCATCTGCAACAGCATACACAATTGCAAGCTTATGGATGTACTTTATAGGCATAGGGATTGTTGGAATGGGGTCCACCAGCATTGCACAATCAATACTTCTCATGGGTCTTGGAACACCTGGAGTCATAATTCTTGTACTTTCAACCGTGACAACAAACTTCCTTGCAACTAATTCTGCAGGAGAATCCGCAAAATCCATTTACAACAAATTAGACCCAAAAATAGTTGGAGTTATAGTTAGTGCCATGAGCATATTGATTGCAATTTCCGGAATAATGAATCACTACATTGGTTTTCTTTATCTCATCTCATCTGTTTTTGCACCAATGGCAGCAGTGTTATTGGTATCATTCTATTTTGATGAAAATAAAGTTATGAATTGGAAATGGAATATTTTTTCATGGTTTGTGGGATTCCTTGTTTATCAACTGGCAGGATTATATGATTCCATCTTCTTTGGACCTACACTACTGTCCATTATCGTATCTGCATTACTAGCATATGCACCAGTATTGGTTAAAAAAACATCAACATATTAACCATGACTAAGAGAAATCATTTAATAGGGATTTAATCTTTTTTATTTAGCAAATCCTTTAACTCGTGAATTTCATCTTTTAAATATCGAACTTCCTCTTTTAATGACATGTTTTCCTTATGAATATTCTCCAAATCAGATTTGACATCTTTTAAAGTTATATCATTAATATCATTTTTAAGTAAACGATCTGTTAAAAATGAAGATATTCCTGCAGTGGTCAATGAAAATACAAACATCCCAGTTACGATTAAACAGATTGAAATGACTTTCTCTGCAAATGTTAAAGGAACAATATCTCCATAACCCACTGTTGTAATAGTTACTACAACCAAATAAAAATAATCGAAAAGAGTGTATGATGAGCCAAATGTATGAAATATGGCAGTGAATAAAATTATAGTCACAAAAACACCTGCCAATATTATATGTAGATTGCTCTTTTTTACAAAATTTTCCAAACCATCAAAGAACTTATCAAATAATATTAGAACCCTAAGTAATTTTAAAAGTCTGAAATACCTTAAAAGATTAACACCAGGAATAATGACAGGCAGCAAAACCTGAAATGGAATTGATGCTATTAATGAAACCCAAGTACTAGGTTTTTTTAAAAAATCCGATTTTGGATTGGAGTTATATAAGTCTTTTACCCAATCAATTAAAAGCAATATGCAAACAAAAATGTCAAAGTACAATACTGGAAAAATATTATTCGGCACAAATAGTGACACTGAAATTAATATAATATCAATAATTATCAAAGCATTTAACAGATTGTGCATAACATTATTTAATTTCAATATTCCACCTACTCTCTAATCTTATTTAACTATTAAATACCCGTACCAACCATCATTATCATATGATTCAATAACATGCAAAAAAAAACATGAAATTAGAAAATAATAGGAAAAAAGGAATAGAAATTTAAACTTTATTGTGCAAGAAATAATCCTGCCTACAATCCAAGAAGTTTAAAATCCATCATAATTATATGCATCATAAGCTGCAAACAACCTAACAACTATGCCAAAAATAGTTTGAACAATAATAATGCCCAATGATAAAAGAGCAATCCATAAGACAATAAATATTATTAATATTGCCAAACCTTTTCCAATCTCACCATTCATTAGCTGTCCAAGACCCGGTACAAAAAATGAACACACAGCACGTGTCAATTTATCAGTATCCATAAAAATCCCATATTTAATCTAATAATAATTAAAATTATATCATTAATAATATTTAATATTATTCATCAATCATTAGAGGTAAATTCCCAATAATATTTGCCTGTTTGTCTATTGAAACTGTGTCTTCGAGCCTAACTCCAAATTCCCCCTCCAAATAAATTCCAGGTTCTACAGTTATTACCATTCCCTTCTCAATAATTGTTTCATCACGAATTGAAAAACCAGGAGTTTCATGGATATCAAGACCTAAACTATGACCAGTTGAATGAATGAATTTATCACAATAACCATAATCCTCAATAATATCACGGGCAACCTTGTCAACCTCGCAACATTTAATTCCAGGTTTTATGGATTTAATCGCTTTGTCATGGGCTTCAGCTACGATATCCCAAATTTCATGTTGAAATTCACTGTAAACCATCGTACGAGTATTGTCCGAACAATAACCATTATAAATTGCACCCCAATCAATCAATATTGGCCGTTCAAGTTGTTTATTTTGAGGAACTGCATGAGGAAGGCTTGAATTAGCCCCACTAGTTACAATAGTGTCAAAGGATTCCTTAGAGGCACCATTTTCAATCATCGCTTTTACCAAATCAAATGCAACAGTGTTCTCACAATCATTTCGATTCAAAATATCCAAACTAACAAAAGCATTTTGTGCAATTTCAGTTGCTTTTTCGATATTGCTTATTTCTGAAGGTGTTTTAATCATTCTTTGCTTATCAACATAATTTTTGGAAGATATTGTGAAATCATCCTTGAACTTTTCATAAGTGCTATAGGGCAAACTTGGCTCAATGGCTAAATTTTTTATTCCATCATTTTTAAGTTCACCAAGCATCACATCAAATGATTCAAATTCCCTAACCTCTATTTTAGAGTTTTTGTTGGCTATTTCCATATCCATTTTTGAGGCATAAATAATTGGATTTTCTTTAATAATACAAAAAGCAAAGCTGGTTGGTTTATAATTTGAAATATACTCAACATTAGTAAATTGAGTCAATAAATAAGCTTGAATATCATCCTTTTCCAAATCTTTTAAAATATTATCTATATGTAAGTCCATGATTAATATTAGAAAAAACTTTATATATAAAATTAGATATTTTAAAACTATGTTAAAATTTACAAGCAGTGAAATAAGAGATTTATTTATTGCATTTGTCGTTATTTCTCTTTGTTTCGGTATCGCAAATACCGGAAGAGATATGGCTGCTTTAATGGCTATACTTCCAATGATTATGGTTGGTGTGGGGCTTGGTTTTATTTTACACGAGCTTGGACATAAATTTGTATCAATGAAGTATGGATACTGGGCAGAATTCAAATTATGGCCACAAGGATTGATATTTGCACTCATAACTTCCTTTTTTGGATTCGTATTTGCCGCCCCAGGTGCAGTCTACACATATGCAAATTACATGACAGATGAAATTAATGGTAAAATATCCGTTGCAGGACCTGTTGTGAATATTGTCTTGGCAGCATTATTTTTTATTGTTGCAACTTTGGTATATCGATCTGCATTTACTTCACAGACTTCATTATTAATATACCAAATATGTGCTTTAGGATATTCAATCAACAGTTTCTTGGCAGTGTTTAATCTATTGCCTATTGGAAACCTTGACGGGTCCAAAGTTTTAAGATGGAATGTTGGAATTTGGATTGTAACAATAGCCATTGCAGGTATTATGACAGCATTACCTATGACAATGAGCTTTGAAATCATGGTAAGGACAGTTTTAGGATTTTAGATTATGAGCGAAGAAATCACATATTTTACAGGAACACATAGAGTAATTGCTCCAAGCAAAACAATTGAAATCAATGAAAATAAGTTAAAAGTAGCTGGAATAACACGTATTGCAGATATTACTGATTTAGACAGAATCGGCCTTCCAATATATACTGCAATCAGACCAACTGCTGAAGATGGTGCGGTTAGCATATACGGAGGAAAAGGAATAACCAAAGATCATGCAAAAGCATCTGCAATGATGGAAGGCTTTGAGAGATATTCTGCCGAAAGACAAGACATCGATGAAACCATTATTGCAAGTTTGTCTGAAATTGAAGAGTTTGGAGAATACATTGATCCTAAAAGCTTAAATTTACCAAAGGAATTTGAGAAAAAAGACATTAGTGATTTGAGTCTTGAATGGAGTAAGTCAATAGACCTTATTTCAAATAGGGAATATTATATTCCGACAAATGCGATTTACCACCCATATATTTCTAAAGATGACTCACAAAGCCTATTTAAATCAAATACCAATGGCCTTGCTTCAGGAAATATCTTGGAAGAAGCAATCCTGCATGGAATCTTTGAAGTCATTGAAAGAGATGCATGGAGCATTTTTGAATTGACCCATAAAAACTATGCCCAAATCGATATAAGCAGCATTGAAAATGAAATCATTATCGACATTATTGAAAAATTTGAGAGTGAAGGCATTAAAATTAAATTAATGGACTTTACTGCAGACATTAAAATTCCTACAATAGCTGCTTCTGCAGATGACACAATAACAAAAGATGCTGGACTTCTGACTTTAGGAATGGGCACTCATCTGGACCCGGAAGTTGCAATTTTAAGGGCTCTTACAGAAGTTGCACAAAGTCGAGCAACACAAATCAACGGAGCTCGTGAAGACACTGTCAGAGCGGATTTTGCTCGTGAAGCAGGTTATGAACGAATGAAAAGAATTAATAAATTTTATTTTAGAGACGAAGAAGAACAAATCAAATTATCAGATATTGAGAATAAAAGCACATCATCAATAACAAGAGATATTGAAATCGTTAAGGACGAGTTAGTATCCAATGATATTCAAAAAATATTATACAGCAATTTAACAAGGCCGGAACTTGATGTAAGTGTTGTTAGAGTAGTTATTCCAGAAATGGAACTTTACACAATTGACCCAAGTCGAGCAGGATATAGATTTTTAAAAGTCTGATTTATATGATTAAAGTTATAATTTACACAGGTCTTTCCTTACCATTCAATGAAGCAAAAGAAATACTTGACAGCAGTGCCGACGTAGAAGTGATTTATGAAAAGCCAATTAAAAGAGGTGATTTAAACCTCGCTTTAAAAAAGCATCCCGATATCATTGGAATAATTGATGGAGTCTTTCACCAAAACTCTGCAGTTGGACATAAAGAGATTCTGAATGCAATTAATTCAGACATTGACGTCTTTGGAGCTTCAAGTATGGGTGCATTGAGAGCATCAGAACTTGACACATTAGGAATGACAGGTATTGGATATTGCTACGAACAATATGCAACAGGTGCGATTGATTCAGATGATGAAGTTGCAGTAATGTTGGATGGTGAAAGTTTAGAAGCCCTTTCAGTTCCATTAATAAACATGAGATATGTTTTCGACAATGCAACATCTGAAAACATTATAAGTGAAGAAGAAAAGGATGAATTGTTGATCATTGCCAAAAAAACATATTATCCAAAACGAAATTATTCTTTAGTCTTGAATGAATCAAGTTTAGATGATAATAAAAAAGAAATCCTAATTAATTTTATTCGTGAAAGTAAAGACATCAAAAAAGAGGATGCCAAATTATTGTTAAAGCATATCCAATCTATATGCCAAAGCAAATAAATTCTATTTTTTAAATTAAAATAAATTTAAATTAAAATTGAATTAATTAAAATAAAAAAAGTGACAACAACCATCATTATATTAACCATGAAATTAAAATAATGAAAGTTGAATTTGTGAGGGAAAGTAGATTATTCTTTCATCTCTTTATATTTTTTTAAAACAATATCTGGAGTTTCAATACACTGGTCAAAAGTTGTGGTAAACTCTTTAGGTTCAAAAACATCATCGACTTTTCTAAGCCCTTTCAGTGAAATGGTCTCAGCATCAATTTTAAACCCAACACCATCTGCATCAACACTAATCAAATTGATTTCGATTTCTGAAGCATCATCCAAATTCTGATTAGCTTTAACATCATACTTTAAATTTAAGATTTTATGAGGTATGATTTCATTGATGGTTCTTTTGATTACTGAATCAAAAAGTTCCAAAAACTTTTTAGCAGGTGGCAAGTCATTAGCCCACCAATAAGTAATTACTGAATTAAGGATTATTTCATGTTCTGCAAAATCATCATAATATCTTGCACGAACACTCACACCACTTTCAATAACTTTTACTAGCAATACAGGACTAACAACCATCATATCACAATTATTCAACTAATGCTTTAATTAAATCACTAGCTCTAACTAGTCCAACTAAATCTCCTTCAACACCAATAACCGGAATTTGTTCAATATTTAATGATTTCATTTTTTTAGCACAGTCTGTGACTTTAGTTTTTGAGTTAGCTACTTCCACATTACCAACTGCAACATCACCAACAACTTTTTCAGTGAATTTTAAATGATTTTTCTCAATGTACAGTACGGAAGTACTGTCCCATGACCATTTATCACCTTCAGTTCCAACAGTGGAACTGTGTTCACTTCTTTCGGAAATTATTTCTATTTCAGCAATAAAATCAGTTTCTGTTAAAATACCTGATAATTTTGCATCATCATCCAATGCCAATACTGATTTTAAACCGAATTGATTCATGGTTTCAAATGCCACATTCAATGGAGCTTTTTCCCAAGTTGTCGGAACGGTAGTAATCATATAATTTTCAACTGCATCATCAACATCAACTTTTGTTAATGCTTTGGATACCAAATCAAATGAAGTGATAATTCCTACCAATTCCCCATCATCATTAACAACAGGAACTCTTCTAACATTATTCTCAATCATTTCACGTGCAGCATCAGTTACATCATCATCAGGACTTACGGTAACTAATTCCCTACTCATCAACATTGCAAGTTGTTCTTCATCAGGATTATTAATTAAATCTGAACGAGTAATAACACCTACCAATATATTAGTGTCTTCTTTTACTACTGGAAGTACTGCTTTATTTTCTTTTCTCATTAAGTCTAAAACTTTTTCACGGTTTCCAGGTACAGAAACACTTACAACATTTTTAGACATTGTTCTTTTGACTAACATAAAAACACCTATATAATTAATATGAAATAAAAAAGGTAGAATCTAATGCACTACAAGAACAGCACACTTAGCAGAGTTTACAACTTTATCTGCCACACTACCCATAATAAATCTATCGAAGCCAGATTTACCTGAACTTCCCATAACAATTAAATCAACCTGTTCCTCATTTGCCACTTCTAAAATAACCCTAGCAGGAGAACCTTCTCTAATGACATGAGTGATTTTAATATCATCCTCATTTAACTTATCAAATTCCTTAAGGTTTTCCTCAGATCTTTCATTTAAGACTTGATTTAACTGATATATTTCATCATCTAATGGAAGCCCGTTAACAAAATTATTTTCAGTAACGCTTACAGCCACAATTTCAGCTCCACTAACCTTAGCTAAAAATAGAGCATGTCTTTGTGCTTTTTTTGCGAATTCAGACCCATCAGTTGGGACTAATATTTTTTTATACATTATTAACATCTCCCTATATAGTATATAAATTATACCATTATACTATATGTTTAATTTTTTATTAATGATATATAATATATTTTTCGATTCGCAACGATTTATCATATTTAAGTAAGGATTAATAGAAAAAGAATTTGACACCATGAATTCAGCAGGACAACCAACTGAAATTAATGACTTTTCAACAACATGATTAATTTCACTACCACAGACATTAGTGGTAGTCATTTTTAATAACTCTTTTGGATTTAAATAATCATTATAATAAACTGACATAAGTTTTAAAGTGAATTCCAATTCTCTGAACATGTTTGGAGAGTTGAGCATCACATTGTCCGTTCCAATTAATGGTTTAATACCCAAATTTAGAATTTGATTTAATGGTGTTACTCCCACATTTAACGTTGCATTAGCTCTTGGACAGACAACAACATTCTGATTTGATTTTGAAACTGAATTTAAATCATCAACTTTTGGATTAGTTAAATGAACCAATTGACTGAATTCAGATTCAACACCCCTTCCTATTTCTGTTTTATTGAATTGATCCAATGATTCTATTTGATTGGATTCGGATTCCGCCACATGAATTGAAGAAATCTTATTATTTTTTCTGCATTCATCAACAATTATCTGAGCAACTTCATCCGTAATTTCTCCAAAGCCGCTTGGAGCAATGCCGTCAGCAATTTTTAGAAGTTTGCGAACAGCAATTTTGACTTTCCTTAAATCAGGGCTATCACCATAAAAACTGTCATCACGCCCTAAAATTATAGGTTTTATTGGAATATCGTGTGCCGCCTTTTTTAAAAGTTCGACACCTTTTATTCCACCTTCGCGATAATCAATAAAGTGTGTGATTCCACTTTCAACCATTTCCCACATTGTGTCTTTCATAGCAGATATAATTTCTTCATCTTCAGCATTAGCTAATGCTTTATGCTTTACACCATCAGGAGGCTTTACCATTTCACTTAATGATAAAGAATATCCTTCATCTTTAATAATCGAATCACCAATATGCATATGACCATTGATAAATGACGGGCAAACAACAGCACCATCTACATCAATGATTTTGCCTTCCATAGAATCCTTTCCAATATCTATGATAATACCATCATCAACGACAATATTTTCCTTTGTTAATGTCAAATCTTGGCCTTTTAAAATGATTCCATTAGTTATAGTAAACATTAAAGGAAAATCTAATTTTTTTAATTAATAAATTTAACCCTACATTAAGTTTATTTAATTGAAAAAGCAATATTAAACTTAACAATTAGATGAATGCATCTTTTATTAAAAGGGGATGATTTTATTAATTCTCAAGAAATTCGCTATTTTTACAGAAATATTGTGAAAACAGGAAATGTTTACCGTGTTAAACACAATAATAAAGATTATGGAGAATTTAAAAAGTTATCCGATGCATTATATGAAAGAGATGCGCTATTTTTTTGCAATTTCGATTATGATTTGCTTGTCGAATGTGATTTAGAAAACAAGTACGAACATATGGAATTACCACCATTTCCTGAAAAAAGACCAAAAGGAAGAATTAAAGGAATGCATGTCAATAAAAAGGAAAGGGAAGGTGAAATTCTTTTTAATCATAAAATGCGCAAATTTTACATTCAAAGAGGCGAAGAGATTATCGGCCAATACGATACAATGACCGAAGCGTTTTATTATAAAAAGATTCTGATGGACAATGACTGGGACTTGAATGTTTTAAAAACTAACGTTACTGAAAGAATTGAAGTCAATATCATCATTGACCCTACCAGAGAGTATAAAGTTAAATTAAACTACTGTCCAAAATGTAAAAGCAGATTGGATATTGATGCGACAGAGTGTCCATCTTGCGGTATAGACATTAAAGAATATTTATATAATAATTAAAAAAAAGAGATAGAGAGATTAATCTCCATCAGTATATTTGTTTAAAGATTTTACATTGATTTCATTATTTTGAACAGCTTGAATAGCATTTAAAGCTGCTCTTGCACCTGCTAAAGTGGTAACATAAGGAATACCCAATTCAATAGCCAGACGCCTAATGATATAACCATCCCTTGCAGACTGTTTACCTTCAGAAGTGTTAATAATTAAATCAATCTCTTTGTTTAAGATTGCATCTCTAATATTTGGAGATCCTTGTGAAACTTTTTTAACCTTTTGAACTGATTTAAGACCTGTTGCGTCACCAGTACCTGCAGTGGCAACAATGTCAAATCCTAAATTAGTAGCTTTTTCAGCGATAGGTCTTATTTTCTTTTTATCTGCTTCTTTAACACTTATAAATATTTTACCTTCTTTAGGTAAAACCATTCCTGCTGAAAGTTGAGATTTGTAAAATGCCATTCCATAGCTTTCATCGATACCTATACTTTCCCCAGTGGATTTCATTTCAGGACCTAATACAGTATCGGATTCAGGAAGTTTTAGGAATGGGAATACTGACTCTTTTACAGCCACATGATCTATCTTAATTTCTTTGGTTAAATCAAAGTCTTTCAATTTGGCACCATCCATAATCCAAGTAGCTACTTTAGCAAGAGGGACTCCAATAGCTTTACTTACAAATGGAACTGTTCTACTTGCACGAGGGTTAGCTTCAATAATGTAAACCATTTCCTCATCAAGTTTTACAGCATATTGAATATTCATTAAACCTTTAACGTCAAGTTCTAAAGCCAATTTGGTTGAATTTTCACGAATGGTATCCAATATATGTTCAGGAATAGTTTGAGGCGGAATTACACATGCGGAATCTCCTGAGTGAACACCAGCTTCTTCAATGTGTTCCATGATTCCTGCAATGAATACATCTTCACCGTCACATAATATATCTACATCCAATTCAATAGCATCTTCCAGGAACTTATCTACCAAAATAGGATGTTCTGGTGAAACTTTCACAGCCTCTTTCATATATTCTTCAAGTTCATGGTTATCATAAACAATTTCCATTGCCCTTCCACCAATTACATATGATGGACGGACCAATACTGGGAATGTGATTTCCTCAGCAATGGATTTTGCTTCCTCAAATGAGTTAGCTGTTCCATAAGGTGCTTGATGAATATGTAATTTTTCTAAAAGTTCAGCGAACAATTCTCTGTCTTCAACCCTATCAATGCTTTCATATGGAGTTCCTAATATTTTAACACCTGCATTAGCTAATGGAACTGCCAAGTTAATGGAAGTTTGACCACCGAATTGAACAATAACTCCATCAGGTTTTTCCTGATCGATTACACCCATCACATCTTCAAATGTTAAAGGTTCGAAGAAGAGTTTATCAGAAATGTCATAGTCAGTACTTACTGTTTCAGGGTTGTTGTTGATTAATATAGTTTCAATTCCATCTTCTTTAAGAGCGAGAGATGAATGTACACAACAGTAATCAAATTCAATACCTTGACCAATTCTGATAGGTCCAGCACCAAGAATGACAACTTTCTTTTTAGTAGTGGATGTCAATTCATTTCCACTATCATAACTGCTGTAGTAATATGGAGTTTTAGCTTCAAATTCTGCAGCACAAGTATCAACCATTTTATAGGATTGTTGAATGTTATATCTTAAAAGCAAGTTTCTGATATATTCCTCGGTTTGACCTGATAAATCAGCCAATCTTTTATTTGAACAACCCATCTGTTTTGCTTTTCTTAAATAGTATTCATCATTCAATTTATCAGCAGTAACATCATTTTCGAAGTTTACAATGTTTCTGATTTTGTATAAGAAGAAATTATCAATGTTTGTAAGTTCCCTTATTTTATCAATGTCCATTCCATCTTTAATAGCAGAATAGATTTGGAAGTAGATTAAATCAGTTGGATGTGCAAGGTCATCTTCAGTGTATTCAACATATTCAAATCCATCAAAGCCCATATCAAGTGATCTTAAAGCTTTTTGGAATGCTTCTTCAAAAGTTCTTCCAATAGCCATTACTTCACCGGTTGCTTTCATTTGAACTCCGACTTCACGGCCGATTCCTTTAAACTTGTCAAATGGCCATCTTGGAATTTTAATTACAACATAATCAATTGCAGGTTCAAAAGAAGCAGGAGTTTCTTTGGTAATATCGTTTTTGATTTCATCCAATGTCATTCCTAAAGCGACTTTTGAAGATATTTTTGCAATCGGATAACCTGTTGCTTTGGATGCAAGTGCACTACTTCTTGATACCCTTGGATTTACTTCAATAACTTTATATTCATCATTTTCAGGATTGAGTGCAAATTGAATGTTACATCCACCGCGAATACCTAAAGCACGAATAATCTTGATTGATGCATCACGCATCTTTTGGATGGTTTCATCACATAAGTTTTGAATAGGAGCGACTACAACACTGTCTCCTGTGTGAATACCCATAGGGTCGATGTTTTCCATAGTACATACAATGATACAAGTGTCTTCCTTATCTCTCATTACCTCAAATTCTATTTCTTTCCATCCTAAAACAGATTCATCTATGAGAACTTGATTGATGAAACTCATATCTAACCCATGAGTGGCAATTTCAATTAATTCTTCTTCATCATGTGCTATTCCACCACCAGTCCCGCCTAATGTGAATGCTGGTCTGACGATTACTGGATAACCTATTTCCTTTACGGCATCGAGTGCTTCATCTACACTTTCAACAGCCTGACATTTTGGAATTTCTTCACCAATTTCCTCCATCAAGTTAGCAAATAAATCCCTGTCTTCCACATCTTTAATGGTTTGAACATCAGAACCTAATACTTTGATCCCTTCGAGTAATCCTAAATCTCCAAGACCTGTTGCAATATTCAATCCAGTTTGTCCACCCATAGTAGGCAATATTGAATCAACTTCTTCTTCCTTTATAATTTTAGCAACAACTTCAGGAGTTAATGGTTCTGTATAAACAGTATCTGCCATGCCTAAATCAGTTTGAATTGTAGCAGGATTACTGTTAACAAGTACTGTTTCTATTCCTTCTTCTCTTAGTGATTTACATGCTTGTGATCCTGAATAATCGAATTCTGCTGCTTGTCCAATTTGGATAGGTCCGGAACCAATAATTAATACTTTTTTAATATCTTTATCTACTGGCATATGTAATCCCCATTTATTTAATAATCATCCATCATTTTGTTAAATTCATCAAAAACACTTCTTGTATCATTTGGACCAGGTCCTGCTTCAGGGTGGTACTGTATACAATGTAATGGCAATTCTTTATGTGAAATTCCTTCAGGAGTTCCATCATTCAGATTAACGTGAGTTAAAACTAAATCAGTTTCTTTTAAAGATTCCTTATCAATTGTGAAACCATGATTTTGAGATGTGATATATACTTTTCCAGTGTTTAAATCTTTAACAGGCTGATTTTCACCCCTATGTCCAAATTTCATTTTATAAGATCTAGCTCCAAAAGATTTAGCTATTAATTGTTGACCCATACATATTCCGAAAATAGGTAACCTATTGGATAACTTTTTCATAGTTTCAATGGTTTCAGTTACCCTATCAGGATTTCCAGGTCCTGAAGTAATCATCAATCCGCTAGGAGAATAATCCAATATGGTTTTATAATCAGTATCATAAGGGAATAAAATTACTCCAATATCCCTTTCCAAAAATGAATTAATAATATTCTTTTTAACACCACAGTCAATTAATGCAACTCGTTTGTCTGCATCCTCATTGAATACTTTGATTTCTTTTGTGGAAACTTTTGGAACAACATCAACATCTTCAATACTTGGTTGTGAACGAGCCATTTCAAGCAACTTATCATCAGAAATGTCTTCAGTTGTTATTGCTGCTTTAAGAGAACCTCTTTCACGAATCTTTAAAGTCAAGTCACGTGTATCGATTCCACTGATTCCAGGTGTTTCAAATTCTTTTAAAAAGTCATCCAAAGTTTTCTGAGGTCCAAAATTAGAAACTTCACGACAAACCTCACGACAAACAAAACCTTCAACCTGAATCTTATCAGATTGATACCAATCTTCACTTACCCCGTGATTTCCTTCCAATGGATAAGTGGACATCAGAATTTCTCCCTTAAAAGAAGGATCTGTTAATGATTCAGTATAACCACCCATACCTGTGGAAAAAACAAGTTCTCCCAATTTAGTGGTTTCATAACCAAATCCTTCTCCTTTTAAAACAGTACCATCTTCCAAAGCTAATTTAGCTATTTTTACCATTAAATCACCATCATAAAAAAATTATAATAATTTTCTATCTTTTATATATTTTATTTTACCATATTATTAAACTTTGTTTTTATATATAAAAAAAGAATTTTTTAAAGAAAAAAATTAAAAAATCGTGCCCTCAATCGAATAATTATTTACAATGAAAGTTAGACATGCAAAAAACAGCCATAGCTATTGAAAAAAAAATAAGAAAAAATTTTGAAAATAAAATTAAAATCAAAAAAGTATTTTAACTCACAGAAACCTCCAAATAATATTTTAATTAAATGTGTACATAATAATTAATAATTAAAATCAATGAGTGTGGAAAATGGATTTGGAAACTCAAAATCTTGTTAAAAAACACCTTAATGCTAAAGATTTTGCTAAATTTAAAAAATTGACTAGTAAAACTACATTATACAATGTTCCGGACTCCCTAACCGGAGAGCTGAGACCCTATCAAAAAATTGGCTATTCATGGTTAGTTCAAAATATCAGATATGGATTTGGAAGCATACTCGCCGATGACATGGGTCTTGGAAAAACAATACAAGTATTAACTGCAATTCTTTACTACAAAGAAGAAGGTCTCCTAGAAGACAAAACCGTGCTAATTATTGTACCTCCAACTTTAATATCCAATTGGGAAAATGAAATTAAAAAATTCACACCCGATTTAACCTATTTTATTTACCACGGATCCAATAGAAATTACCCTTTGGAAAGCTATGACATCATTCTTACTTCCTATGGAATCATAAGACTAGACCTGGATATGTTTTTAGATGAAAAATGGTTTATATGTGTTATTGATGAAGCTCAAAATATTAAAAATCCAAACACTGAACAAACAAAAGCCATTAAAAGTGTTAACGCCAGATCAAAAGTTGCCCTAACCGGAACACCTATTGAAAACAAATTAATGGACTACTGGTCAATATTTGATTTTACAAATAAGGGATACTTGTCAACAAAAGATGATTTTAAAAGGCAATTTGTAATGCCCATAGAAAAATTAGAAGATGAAGAAACATTGCATGAACTTAAAGCAATAGCCAAACCATTTGTTTTAAGACGTTTGAAGACCGATGAAGATATTAAAAAAGAATTGCCTGAAAAATTCATAAACGACATTTACTGCACTTTAACCAAAAAGCAAATAAAATTATACAATGCCATTCTGGAAGAAATATTTTTTGATATTGAAAATTCAAAAGGAATTCAAAGAAAAGGAATAATTCTTAAAATATTAACTGCACTAAAACAAACATGCAATCATCCTGCACAATTTTTATCTATCAAAAATCCAAAAATAAGTGAATCCGGAAAAATGGAACTTTTAGTGAACATATTGGAAAACATCTTGGACAATGATGAAAAGGTCATAATATTCACACAATATGTGGAAATGGGTAAACTAATCCAACAATTAATTTCTAAAAAGTTCAAGCAGGAAGTACTATTTTTACATGGATCACAAACAAGAGAAGAAAAATCAAGAATCATCAATACCTTCCAGGAGGATGAAAACTATAAGATTTTTGTTGCAACACTTAAGACCGGTGGAACAGGGTTAAATTTAACTGCTGCCCAAAATGTAATTCATTATGATTTATGGTGGAATCCTGCAGTGGAAAATCAGGCCACAGACAGAGTTCACAGAATTGGCCAGGAAAATGATGTGATGGTTTACAGATTCATCACTAAAGGAACATTGGAAGAAACCATCGATGCAATAAGCAAACATAAAACCGACCTTGCCGCCAAATCCATCAGTAACGATGAAACATTCCTTACTGAAATGACAAACGAAGAACTAAAAGAAGTTTTAAAATTAAGAGTATAATCTTAAAATCTCATGCTGAAGTTTAAACTTCTTGATGAATGGGTTAAAGCTCCTATTGATATGATATCAACGCCTAATTTGGCATAATCCAATATAATATTTTCAGTAATGCCCCCTGATACTTCAATCAATGAATGGACTGAAGTTAAATTAGATGAAACTGAAAATTGGAATAAAGTTGGAGAAGCCTCAATTATTAAAGAAATAGATGGTAATATAACTCTTGAGTTTGAATCATCTTCAAGTAAAACAGTTGAGGCTATATGGCAAAAATATAACTTTGCAAATAAAACAGGATTAATTATTTCATTTCAACCAACAATAATACCTGAAGTAGAGACAGGCCTTTTTGGCTCTACAACAACTACATATCCAGAAGGTTTTGCAATTGTATTTACTTCAAGTTCAACTGATAATTTAATAGGAGATGAGGATTCTGGAATTGGTTACAGTGGCATTAGAAATGCAGTAGTTTTTGAATTTGATTTCAATTATGATTTTTTAGATTTTGATAATTTGAAACCTCATCTTTCAGTACACTATAAAATAAATGGAGAAGTTTCTTCTAATTCTCTTTTATGCATTTCTTTGTGTAATAAAAATTTGCCAAATTTTTATGATAGTTCTTCAAAGAATTATAATGAAAATACAGTCTTTGAAATAAGCATAATTGGTAAAGTTCTTAATGTGAAAACAAATAATGATGAATTTTTATTAAAAAATGAAGATTTATCTGAATTTCAACAGTTATTAGGACAAGAAGAAGTCCATTTTGGTATCACTGCTGGTCTAAAAGAAAACACAAAAATTATAATAAATAATTTAAAAATATTTGAAACTTCCTCAATTATAGAAAATTCTAGCCCAAATTGCAACATATTAAATTATTTGAGTTTAAAATGTGTTAAAAATAAAATAAATTCTGTGATTAAAGAAACTTTTGTTGATAATCTTTTTAATGATTTAAAAAATATATCATTTAGCACATTATTAGAAGAAGTGGTAAATGAGCAGAAAAAAGACATAACAACAGTACTAAATAATATTAAATATCAAATAACTTCTTCTTTTAATCAAATCAGTAAAATTTATGAAGATATATCAACTATAAATTTAAATCCTTGTGAAAATAAACTAAAAGATTTGAATATAATAGATAAAAATGATACTTTACTTATTTTTAAAATTGACTATTATATAAGGAAAATACCTCTTGTAAAATATGAAATTTTTCATCCAATTACAAAAATTTTATTAAATTTGAATTTCTGCAACTTTATTAAAGTAAATATTAGTTATAGGGCATCTATAGATGAAGACAATCTATTTAAATATGACCCATTGAATGAGTTTTATAATGATATATGTTTTCCATACACTTCAGAGAGTGGAACGGATATGACTTTATATGATAGGAAAAATGAATTTAATAATAACAATTTGTCTTTATGTTCTAAGGAATGTGAATTCAAAGAATATAACTCTTCGACAAAAAAAGTAATATGTGAATGCGAAATAAAAGATGATTATTCTTCTTTAGAAGCATTCATTGATAGTGTTGATAAAGAAGAATTATTTTATAAATTTATAGATATTAAAAAGACAATAAATATTTTTGTAGTAAAATGCTATAAATTATTATTCAGCAAAGAAGGAATAATATATAATATTGGTAATTATATTTTAATAGCTATAATTATTTTATTCTT